>KE354280.1 GCA_000415505.1 Streptomyces afghaniensis 772 | reverse complement strand
GTTCGCCAGCAGTGTGCGGTCTACGGCTCCGACCCGGCGCTGCCGCTTCCGCCGGTGGTCGGCGAGTCGACGCTGCCCACGCCCCGGTCGAGCTACGGCATCCAGAAACTCGTGTGCGAGCAGCTCGTCGCGGACTACACCCGCCGGGGCTTCCTCGACGGGCGCGTGGCCCGTCTGATGACCGTGTCGGTGCGGCCCGGCAAGCCGAACGCGGCCGCCTCCGGCTTCCTGTCCGGCATCATCCGCGAGCCGCTCGCGGGCCTGCCCGCCGTCTGCCCCGTGCGTCCCGATCTGCGGGTGGCCCTGGCGTCGCCCCGGCGCACGGTCGAGGGGATCCTCCGCATCGCGGAAGCCGAGCGCGGTACCGGGAGGGGCCGCTTCGAGGGCGGACTGCCGGTCAACCTCCCGGGGCTCACGGTCTCCGTCGCCGAGATGCTGGCCACGCTGCGGCAGCTGGCCGGCGACGCCGTCGCCGACCTGGTGACGATCGCGCCCGACCGCGATGTCGAGGCCATCGTGGGTTCGTGGCCTTCCGTCTTCGACCACACGCGGGCCGCGGCTCTCGGGCTCCGGCCCGATCCGGACTTCGCGGCGGTGCTGCGGGACTACGTCGCCGACCACCGTGACGCGGTCCTGGTCGACGGGCCGCTCGCTGCGGGGCAGCCGAGCGAGGGTCTATAGACTGAAAACCATGTTTTCCAAGGTGCCCGGTCCCGTCCGGCTCGCCGACCAGGTCGCCGCGACGCTCTCCGAGGAGATCGAGTCGGGGCGGCTTGCCGAGGGCGACCGGCTGCCGACCGAGGTGGAGCTGGTCAAGCAGCTGGGCGTGAGCCGCACCGTGGTGCGCGAGGCCCTGTCGCGGCTCCGCAACGCGGGCCTGGTCGAACCGCGGCAGGGCATCGGCGTGTTCGTCCTGCCGCGGCGCACCCGCCCGCTCGACCTCGACGCCGCCGACACCAAGGCGAAGGTGCTGCAGATCGTGGAGGTACGCCGGGCCATGGAGGGCGAGGCGGCCAGCCTCGCCGCCGCCCGGGCCACCCCGCACGACCTCGCGCGGATGCGCCAGGCGCTGGACACGATCGACTCGGCGGTCGCGGCCGGCGGTGACGGCGTGGACGAGGACCTCGCCTTCCACCGGTCCATCGCCGAGTCGACCGGAAACGCCGTGATGGTCTCGACGGTGCGGTACCTGGGCGACGTGTCGCGCAGCGGTATCCGCATCACGCGCGCGAACGAGGCACGCCGGAACGACTTCATCGAAGCGGTCCGGGACGAGCACCACGCCATTCTCGCCGCCATCGAGTCAGGCGACCCCGAAGCGGCACGCGCCGCCGCACGCCGCCATATGAAACACGCCGCCGGCCGGCTCCAGGACGCCGACGACAGCTTCTGGACGGAGACCGGGGACCTGGCCGTGGATCTCGGCACCGCTCCCTGACAGCGAGCGGACCGGCGTCAGCAGGTGCGCCGGGCCGGGCTACTCCGACAGTGCGCCCATCGCCCGGTCGAGCAGCTCGGCCAGCGGAACCGTGCCCTCGCATGCCACCCACCCCGTCGAGGCGACGTCCAGGCAGGCGAGCGCGGCGGCGGCCAGTGCGCTCGGCCTGGTGTCCTCCGGCCGGTCGGGGCTGACCCCCAGTCGCCGGGCGATCTCCGGCACCAGCAGTCCCTGCCAGATCAGTTGCTTCTCATGGTGCCCCGCGCGCAGCGACGGGGTCTCCTGGAGCATGCGCAGATAGGTGAGGGCCTGCTCGGGTGCCTGCTCGTTCCTCCGCGTCAGGACGTCGAAGGACCGGCGCAGCGCCTCCCAGGGCCGCTCGTCGTCGGGGCGGGCGGCGAGCGCCTCCGCGATCAGACGACCGGACTCCTCCAGGCGTCCGAGGACGATCTGTTCCTTCGTGCCGAAGTACCGGAACAGGCTGGCGCGTGACAGGCCCACCTCGGCGGCGATCTGGTCGACGGTCGTCCGGTCGAACCCCTGCTCGGTGAAGAGCCGGTGTGCCACGTCGACCACTTCCGCCCGGACCGTCGCACGCATGCGCTCACGCAAGCCGGGCGGCTTGCCTGCGGATTCGGCGGCGGTACGGGCGGTCTCGGTCATGCCAAGAGCGTACAGCAACGACTCAATTTGATACCGAGTATCAGATCCGTGGTCGGTTACGCGGCGGTACCCTGCGCCTGCGCGGCGACGTCGGCCCACTCCTCCCAGGTCTTCAGCCGCTCGGCGTAGACCTGCGGGACGAAGTGGAGCGGGGAGGTACCGAAGAAGACCCGCAGGGGCGGGTTGTCGGCGTCCACGACCTCCAGCAGGGCCGCGCCGGCCGCGGTCGGGTCACCATGCTCGATGTTCCCCCAGTTGGCGGCGAGGGCGGTGCGCAGGTCGTCGTAGGCGGGCAGCTGGTCGGCGAAGGTGGCGGAGGAGCCTGCCCAGTCGGTGGCGAAGCCACCCGGCTCGACGAGGGTGACCTTGATGCCGAATCCGGCGACTTCCCCGGCGAGAGCCTCACTCAGGGCCTCCAGGGCCCACTTGGAGGCGTTGTAGACACCGAGGTTGGGGAATGCGGTGACACCGCCGACGCTGGATATCTGCACGATGTGGCCGCGGCCCTGCGCCCTCAGCAGAGGCAGGGCGGCCTGGGTGACCCACAGGGCACCGAAGAAGTTGGTCTCCATCTGCTCACGGACCTGCTGTTCCGTCAGCTCCTCGACCATGCCGAACAGACCGTAGCCGGCGTTGTTGACGACGACGTCCAGTCGGCCGAAGTGGTCGTGCGCCCGCTGGACGGCCTCGGCGACGGCGGTCTTGTCAGTGACATCCAGGGTGAGGGGAAGGATCGCCTCGCCGTGGGCGGCCACCAGGTCCGCGAGGGACTCGGTGGTGCGGGCGGTGGCCGCGACCTTGTCACCGCGCTCCAGAGCCGCCTGGACGAACTGGCGGCCGAAGCCGCGCGAGGAACCGGTGATGAACCAGATCTTGCTCATGAGAGCACTCCTGTCAGAAATGAAGTCTTAATCCAAGACTCTACATCGCTTTGAGACTCAGTATCAAGATGAGTCGTGGATTCGGTGCTGTACGCTGCTCGGCATCTACGAGGCATGTGTGACAACTGGAGGACAGAGATGTCTTCAGGACTCGACCGGCGTGCCGAGCTGAGGGAGTTCCTGCGGTCCCGCAGGGCCCGGCTCAGGCCCGAGGACGTGGGCCTCCCCTCGTACGGGCGGCGGCGGGTTCCCGGGTTGCGGCGCGAGGAGCTGGCGCAGCTGGCGGGGGTGTCGTACGCCTACTACGCCCGCCTGGAGCAGGGCCATGGCGACACCATGTCCGCCGAGGTGCTGGACGCCGTCGCCCGCGCCCTGCGCCTGACCGAGGAGGAGCGCGACCACTTGGTCCGGCTGGCGCAGGCCGACCGGCAGAGCACGGCACAGGCAGCGCCCCCGCCGCAGCGACTGCGACCCTCCGTCCAGCACTTGCTCGACGCACTCGGCGTACCCGCCTACGTCGTCAGCCGGCGCCTGGACATCCTGGGATGGAACCGGCTCGCCACCGCCGTCTTCGGGGACTGGGACGGGCTGCCGCCCGAGCAGCTCAACGTGGCCCGGCTGATCTTCCTCTCCCCCGAGGCACGTGATCGGTTCGCCGACCCGGCCGGCGCGGCTGTGAAGACCGCCGGCGTGCTGCGCATGAACGCCGGCAAGAGCCCCGGGGACGCGTACCTCTCCTCCCTGATCCAGGAGTTGACGCAGTCGAGCGAGGAGTTCCGGCGGCTGTGGGCACGGCACGAGGTGAGCTGCGGGTCCGTCGGCGAGTCCGTACGGATGCGGCATCCGCTCGTCGGAGAGTTCGACCTCGTCCACGAGCCCATGGCGCTGCCCGGGGGCGCCCCCATGCGACTGGCCACCTACCACGCCGAACCGGGCTCACCGTCGGAGGAAGCCCTGCGGACGCTGGCCAGCTGGGAGATGGAGCCGCTGCGCTGAGCACGGCGTGCCGTCATGCGGCCAGGAGCGCGTCGGGTGACGACACCTGGGCCACGGGCACGGAACCGTGGATGGGCCCGGGGACGCGTGACAGGGGCAGGCCGGTGCCGTTGTGGGTGTGGGCGATGATCTCGGCGGTGATGGAGATCGCTGTCTCCTCGGGTGTGCGGGCGCCGAGGTCGAGTCCGATCGGTGAGCGCAGGCGCGCGAGGTGCTCATCGGGCACGCCGGCCTCCCGCAGGCGTGCCAGGCGGTGCTCGTGGGTGCGCCGGGAGCCCATCGCGCCGAGGTAGCCGACCGGGAGGCCGAGGGCCAGGCGCAGCAGGGGGATGTCGAACTTGGCGTCGTGGGTGAGGACGCAGATGGCGGTGCGGGCGTCGACTCGTGTGGCCTCCAGGTAGCGGTGGGGCCAGTCGACGACGACCTCGTCGGCGTGCGGGAAGCGCTCCGGGGTGGCGAAGACGGGGCGGGCGTCGCAGACGGTGACGTGGTAGCCGAGGAAGCTTCCGGCCCGGCTGAGGGCGGCGGCGAAGTCGACGGCGCCGAAGATCAGCAGGCGGGGCGGGGCCGCGTGGGTGTGGACCAGGAGTGTCAGCTTCTCCGGGCAGCTGCCGGCATCCCCGCCGACCTCCACGCGGGCGGTACGGCCTGCCCGCAGCAGTGCGCGGACCTGGGTGGCCACGGCCCGGTCCTGCTGTCGGCTGCCGAGTGTCCCGTCGTACGCGCTGCCGCCCCCGAGGACGGACAGGGTGCGGCCGAGCTGGTGCTCAGGCCCGTCCACCACCTGTGCCACGGCGACGGGCAGACCGGCCGGCACCTGTTCCAGGGCGCCGACGAGGTGGGGCTGGTCGGCGGGGTCGACGCGCTGGACCAGGACCTCCAGTTCGCCGCCGCAGGTCAGGCCCACGGCGAAGGCGTCGTCGTCGGAGTAGCCGAACCGGGCCCGTACCGGGGGTTCGTCCCGACTCCAGCACCTGCCTGCACAGCTCGTAGACGGCGCCTTCCACGCAGCCTCCGGAGATGCTGCCGACCGCCTCGCCGCCGGTGTCCACCGCCAGTGCGGTGCCGGGCGGCAGGGGTGCGCTGCCGCTGACCTGGATGACGGTGGCCAGGGCGAAGGGGCGGGCCTCGCGGCACCAACGGTGCAGCGTGTCGGCGATGTTGAGCATGAGTGGTACTCCTGGGGCGATGGGGAAGCCCGCCGCCGTGCCGGCATGGGGGGGATCGGGTGGCACGGCGGCGGGCCGATCAGCGGGACGGCTCTCGGCGCCCCGGCCAGGTGGCGGGAGGGGCCCTGCCGCCCGGGTTCAGAGCAGGGCTTCGGCGGTGATGGGCAGGTCGCGGACGCGGCGTCCGGTGGCGTGGAAGACCGCGTTGGCGATGGCGGGTCCCACCCCGATCTGCACGACTTCACCGAGGCCCTTGACCCCGATGGGGTCGGCGTGTGGGTCCTTCCCGTCCAGATAGACCGCCCGCAGATCAGGGATGTCGGCGTTGACGGGCACGAGGTAGTCGGCGAGGCCGGCGTTGACGATCCGGCCGTCGCGGTGGTCGGTGACCGTGTGCTCCAGCAGGGCCCCGCCGATGCCGCCCACCATGCCCCCGAGGGCCTGGCTGTCGGCGAGCTTGGGACTGATGATCCGTCCGACGTCGTAGACGCCGAGCATCCTCCGCATCCGCACCAGGCCCAGCCGCCGGTCGACGGCCACTTCGGCGAACACCGCGCTGTAGGCGTACATCGAGTACCGGTCGTCCCCGGCCGGGGTGAAGGTCCCGCGGGTCTCCAGGTGCGTACGGCCATGGCGGGCGAGCAACTGCCGGTAGGTCTCGCCGCGCGCGGGGTTGCCCTGCACGTGCAGTCGGCCGCCGCGGACCACTACGTCGCCGGCGTCGACGCCGTGCAGCGGTGACCGCTCGTCCTCGACCGCGAGTTTGATCGCCTCCTGCCGCAGCTTGTCGCAGCCGTCCTGGACTGCCGAGCCGACACCGGCCATGGTCTGCGAGCCACCGTGCGGCGGGGACGGTGCGAAGGTGGAGTCGCCGAGTTCGAACCGGACGGTGCGCATGGTCAGGCCGAGGGCGTCGGCGGCGAGCTGGGTCACGGAGGTGTAGGTGCCGGGACCCATGTCGCTGGTCGACGCCTGCACCAGGGCGGTGCCGTCGGATTCCAGCCTGACGCGTGCCTCCGACCGCATGCGCAGGGTGTCGTAGACGCCGCTGGCCATGCCCGTGCCGATGAGCCAGTCGCCGTCCCGCCGGGAGCGCGGCCTGGGGTTGCGCCGGTGCCAGCCGAACTCGCGGGCGCCGACCCGCAGGCACTCGCGCAGCCGCCGGGTGGAGAACGGCAGCCCGTTGGACGGGTCTTCCTCCGGTTCGTTGCGCAGCCGCAGTTCGATGGGGTCGACGCCGAGCTCGTGGGCGAGTTCGTCCAGGGCCGACTCCATGGCGAAGACGGCGGTGGAGTAGCCGGGGCCCCGCATGAACGTCGGTGTGTTCACGTCCAGCGGCACGGTCCGGTACGCCTGGCGTACGTGGGGCGTGGCGTAGTGCATCTGTCCCGGGACCATCACGCCCTCGGTGAACTGCTCGTACCTCGACGTCTCGCCCCGCACGCGGTGCACGGCCGCGGTCAGGCGTCCGCTGCGGGTGCTGCCCAGCCGCAGCCCGTACTCGTAGGCGGGCCGGAACCCCACGCCGTAGTACAGCTGCTCGCGGGTCAGGAGGAGCTTGACCGGGCGGCCGATCGCACGGGCGGCGAGGGCCGCGAGGGTGGAGTGCGGCCAGGTGCGCAGCGCGTTGCCGAACGCGCCGCCGACGAACGGCGAGATGACGCGCACGTTCTCCGACGGGATACCGAACACGGCCGCGAGTTCGCCCTGCGCTCCCAGCGTCCACTGGGTCTTGTCCCAGACGGTGAGCTTGTCGCCGTCCCAGCGGGCGATGGTTGCGTGCGGCTCCATCGCGTTGTGGTGGTTGCGGGCGAGCCGGTAGGTGCGCTCCAGCCTCACCTCCGCCGAGGCCAGCGCCTCTTCGGGTTTGCCGCGCGCGTAGTTCTGCTGGGGCAGGGGGTCGTTCTCGGGCGCGCCGGTCAGGTCGGTGGAGGGCTTCTCGGCGTCGTAGGAGACCTTCACCAGGTCCGCGGCGTGCTGCGCGGCCTCCAGTGTCCGGGCCACGACCACGGCGACCGGCTGTCCGAAGAAGCGCACCCTGTCGTCCTGGAAGACGTGCAGCCGTTCGCCGACGGACGGGTCCAACCAGGCCCCCTGGTTCTCGCGGTAGGCCAGCTTGGGTTTGTCCAGGTGGCTGATGACGCCCAGGACTCCGCGCTGGGCATTGGCGGCACGGGCGTCGATGCCGGTGACGCGGCCGCGGGCGATGGTGCTGTCGACGATGACGGCGTGGACGACGCCGTCGATGTCGTGGTCGGCGGTGTACTCGGCCTGGCCGGTGACCTTCAGTCGCCCGTCCACCCGGGACAGCGGCGCTCCGACGGCTGCCTGTGGCTGCGGGCTCACTTGCCACCTCCTACGACGCGCAGTTGCCGCTCGACGGTCCGTCGCAGCAACTCGACTTTGAAACGGTTGTGCTGAAGGGGCCGGGCCCCGTCGGCGGCGTGTTCGGCCGCCTTGGTCCACAGCGCGTCGGACGGCCGCCGCCCGATGAGCTGCCGCTCGACGGCGGGCAGCTTCCAGGGCACGGTGCCCACTCCCCCGGCGGCCACCTTCGCCTCTCGGATCACGCCGCCGCGGATGTGCAGGGCGACCGCCGCCGAGGTGAGCGCGAACTCGTAGGACTGCCGGTCACGCACCTTCAGGTAGCCCGACTTCAGCGGGCGAGGATGGGCCGGGATTTCGACAGCGGTGATCAACTCGCCCGGGCGCAGGGCCTGTTCGCGATTCGGTGTGCTGCCCGGCCTGAGCAGGAAGTCGGCGAAGGGCACGGTCCGCTCGCCGTCCGGGCCCAGCAGGTGCACGGTCGCCTCCAGGGCCGCGAAGGCCACGGCGACGTCGGAGGGGTGGGTGGCCACGCAGTCGTCGGAGGTGCCGAGGATCGCGTGGGTCCGGTTGACGCCGTGCAGCGCCGCGCAACCCGAGCCCGGCTCACGCTTGTTGCAGGCGGCCGTCACATCACGGAAGTACGTGCAGCGGGTGCGCTGCATGATGTTGCCGCCGATGGTCGCCATGTTGCGCAGCTGCGCCGACGCGCTCAGCTCCAGCGCCTGCGAGATCACCGGATACAGCGCGCGCACCCCTCGGTGGGCGGCGGCCTCGGACATCCGTACCAGTGCGCCGATGCGCAGGCCCCCGCGTCGGGTGACCGTGATCTCGCGCAGTGGCAGGCCGCTGATGTCTACCAAGGTGCGGGGGCGTTCGACGGTTTCGCGCATCAGGTCGACGAGTGTGGTGCCGCCGGCGATGTAACGGCCGCCGTCGCGGCCTGCGGTGAGGGCTTGGCGGGTGTCGGACGCCTTCGTGAAGGCAAAGGGGTACATCGGCCCTCACTTCCCGTGCGCGGTCTGCTCGACGGCGCGCACGATCTTCACGTAGCACCCGCAGCGGCAGATGTTGCCGCTCATGAACTCCCGGATCTCGGCCGGTGAGCCGGTGTGCCCTTCCTCGATGCAGCCGACGCCGGACATGATCTGGCCGGGGGTGCAGTAGCCGCACTGGAAGGCGTCCTGGTCGATGAACGCCTGCTGCAGCGGGTGAAGCCGTTCGCCTTTGGCCAGGCCCTCGATGGTGGTGACCTCGGCGCCGTCCAGCCGGACCGCCAGGGTCAGGCAGGAGTTGACGCGGCGGCCGTCGACCAGGACGGTGCAGGCCCCGCAGGCACCGGCGTTGCAGCCCTTCTTCGAGCCGGTCAGCCCGAGGTGTTCGCGCAGCAGGTCCAGCAGCGAGGTCCGGTTGTCGACCGTGACGGTGTGCCGCGTGCCGTTGACGGTCAGGGAGACACGGCTGCCGGGCGGTGCCTCGGCGGCGTCCGCCGGTTCGGCGCCGAACACCGACGGCCCCGCTATGAGGCCACCCGCCACGACCGCACCGCCGACGGCGGTGGTGCTCGCGATGAACGTGCGCCGGGACGGGGCGGACGTGGATTCCTCGGGAGATCCCTCGGAGGGAGAAACAGGTGACTCGGGGGATTCGATGGACATGCCCACTCTCTTGGTCGACGGGAGACCGAGCCGGGCCCTGGGCGCGGCGTGTCATCCACTGTGGTGCACGCGGCACGATCCAACGAGTGAGCGGTTTTGGAACGACTCCGGTGCCTACCACTGCCGTTGGTACGTCTGGCAGTAGCAGGCAGTCCGGTTGCCCCTCCCCCGGGTGCTACCTGAGATACGCGGCGAGCGGGAGGTTCTGCCGGCGCAGGTCGCCGGCGACGAGCGTGGCGATCTGCTGGGCGCCGTGGGTTTCGAAGTGGGTGTGGTCGTTGCAGAAGAAGGTGCCCAGGGGACCGCTGCCTCCGTAGTCGCCGTTGTTCGGGCAGAAGCGCAGACTGTTGTAGCGCGAGACACTGAGTGTCTGCAGGTCGATGACCGGCGCCCCGGTCGCGGATCCGGCGGCGAAGGTCTGGGAGACGAAGCCGCGGTTCTTGGTCGCCGTGCTGCCGGAGCAGGTGATGGCGGCCACCGGGGTGAGCAGCACCGGGTGCGCGCCCCGGGCCAGGGCGGCCTGGGCCATCATGGTCATCAGCTGCTGGTACCGGGCCGGGCCGACGTGCCGGGGGCAGGTCGAGGAGGAGTCGTTGATGCCGAACTGGATGAAGAGATAGTCGCCGGCCTTCATCCCGGTGCTCGCGTTCAGCATCGCCTGCCAGCGTGACGAGTACGAGCCGGACGTGAGGCGGCACTCGCCGTCGGAGCCCTTGGTGCTGCTCACGTTCCCCTCGTACAGCCAGGTCTGGATGCTGCGGCCGCCCACCGCCTGGTTCCTGACCGTCACGTCGCTGTTGAACAGGGCGTCGAACTGGCTGCCCCAGCCGACCGGGCAGCGGGCGGCGCCCGGGTTGGCCATGGTGGAGTCACCGGCCAGCCACACGGTGACCGGCGCGGCCGCCGCCCGTGCCGCCGGGGCGTGGGAGGCACCGGTGCAGTTCACCGCGCCGCTGTCGGCCGCCGACGCGGTGCCGACGCCGAGGCTGGACAAGGCGATCACCAGTGCGGTCGTGACGAGTGTCCGAAGCTTCTTCATCAGGTCCTTCCCAGGAACGGGCGCCGCCGCGCGTCGGTCAGCGCAGGTGCGCGGCCAGGGGCAGGCGCTGCTCCCGGATGCTCTGGAGCACCAGGACGCCGATCTGCGTCGCGCCGTACTGCGAGAAGTGGGTGTTGTCCGTGACTCCGTCGACGGAGGAGCGCAGGAAGAGCTGTGCGGAGGCGGACGGGCCGAGGGACTCGACCAGCGTCTTGCTCTTGGCGGTCAGATCGATCACCGGCGCCTTCTGTGCCGTGCCGACCGCGCGCATCTGGGCGGGCAGGTCGACTCCGACGCCATTGACGTGCAGCGCCGTAGCCGTGAGCCGGTTGCCGTTGAACTGCCGGCGGACGGGCGGGGTCACCAGGACCGGGACGCCGCCCTTCGCACGGACCTGCGTGATCATGGAGGTCAGGTTGTTCCGGAAGGCGGACGCGCTGGTCTGCTTGTCGTTGTGGCCGAACTGGATGAACACCGCGTCGTTCGCCTTGACCTTCGGCAGCAGCGCCCGGAAGAGCGCCGAGTTGGACAGGAAGCTGCCCGAACTCTCCCCCGAGTCGGCGTAGTTGGCGACGACCGCGCCGGGACCCACCGCCGGGGTGATCATCTGGCCCCATCCGGTGTAGGGGGCGATCAGCTGGTCGCACACGGTCGAGTCACCGGCCAGGTAGGCGACCATCGGCTGGTTCGCCGGTTTCACGGAGACGGCCGACACCTGCGGGTTGGTCCCCGCGAACCGGATGTCCAGGCCGGGGTTCCCGGTGCCGCCCTGGCCGGTCGGCTGGCCCTCCGGCTGCCGCACATTGACCGTGAACGAGTACGTGGCGACGGCACCGGCCGCCGTCTTCGTCGCCGGCAGCATCAGGCGCCGGGCCTCCACCCACATCTCGGTCTGCCCGGCGGAAGCGGCGCCGCCGAGGGAGACCGTCACGTCGTAGTTGCCGGGCGAGACCGCGTAGTGACACTTGATCGGCGCAGTGCCGGAACAACCGGCCGGCAGGGCCCGCGGAGCGGCGTCGGCCTGCGCCGTGCCGGTGCCGACCAGTGC
>KE354279.1 GCA_000415505.1 Streptomyces afghaniensis 772 | reverse complement strand
TGCCGTGGAAGGACGGCCGCACCCGCGTCGCGATCTTCATGAGCCCGCTCAACGTCCACGTCAACCGCGCGCCGCTGGCCGGCACGGTGACGTCGGTCGAGCACGTGCCCGGTGGCTTCGTTCCCGCCTTCAACAAGGAGAGCGAGAACAACGAGCGTGTCGTCTGGCACTTCGACACCGAGCTCGGCGACATCGAGATGATCCAGATCGCCGGCGCGGTCGCCCGCCGCATCGTTCCCTACGTGCCCCAGGGCACCAAGGTCGAGCAGGGCGAGCGGATCGGCCTGATCCGCTTCGGTTCGCGGGTCGACCTCTACCTGCCCGAGGGTGTGGAGGTCGCGGTCGAGGTGGGACAGAAGACCGTGGCTGGGGTGACTCGCATTGACCGTGATTGATCCTGACACCAAGGCCGGCTGGGTCCCGGAGGCCGACGAGGTCGACGAAGAAGAGGAGATGCCCCTCTCTCTTCGCCTCTCCATAGCGGACACCCTGACGCTCGGCAACGCCACGTGCGGCTTCATGGCGGTGTACTTCACCACCACCGGCATCCTGATCCCGCACCTCACGGGCAGCCAGGAGACCGGCATGGCCCGCCACAGCGCGGCCACGGCGGTCATCCTCATGCTCTGCGCGGCGGTCTTCGACCTCTTCGACGGCCTGGTGGCGCGCAAGCTGCGCTCCTCCCCCATGGGCGCGGAGCTGGACAACCTGTCCGACCTGATCAGCTTCGGTCTGGCACCGGCGTACTTCGTCCTCGTGTACGGCATGGTCGCGGACGACGCGCATCAGCGGGTGGCGGCGGTCGGGGCGATCGTCGTGCTGCTGGCGGTGGTGCTGCGGCTTGCGAGGTTCTCGTGCGTCACGGTGAAGGACGGCACCTTCCAGGGCATGCCATCACCGTTCGGCGCGCTGACGGTCGTGTCGATCGTGCTGCTGGAGCTGCCGTTCGTGGCGACGCTGCTGGCGATCCTGGGCACCGCGTGGCTCATGGTGAGCCGGGTCGAGTACCCGAAGCCGCGGGGGCGGCTCGCGGTGGCGATGCTGTCGTGGATCGTGCTGGGCATGGGCCTGATGGCGGCCTGGGCCTTCGACGCGCCGAGCGGGCAGCTGCTGCTGCAGACGGGATGCGCGCTTCAGCTGGTCATGGGGGCGGTGATCCCGCTGTTCGCCACGGCCCGGCGAGTGAACAACTTCCGCGACAACCGGCGGGAGGCGCGGGCGGCACAGCTGCCCTGACCCCCTCCCACCACTGACGGGTGTGGCCCGAGCCTCAGAGGCTCGGACCACACCCGTTTTCGCAGTCAAGGGCATTTCCCTTTTGCCCTTGACCGGTCAACTACCTCTGGTCAAGGCCGATTTGCGGGACATATACAGGAAGAGGAGGGTGGGTCAGGGGGTTGTCAGAGAGTTCCTCCCCCTTCCCGCCACCGGGAGACGGCCATGCCCGCACCCACGCTGAGAGAACACCACGTCACGCTCCAGTCCCAGATCCCCGCGAATCTCAATACCACGGTGACCCTGCCCGTACGGGAGTACGACGGCACCAAGCCGAACCAAGCGCACAAGCCGGTGCTGATGCTGCACGGCAGAAGCGTGCCGGCGCTGGCGGCGTTCGACCTCGCCCCGGTGCCCGGCGGCTCCGCCACCCGGTACAGCTGGGCACAGGAACTCGCGGACGACGGCTTCGACGTCTTCCTCATGGACGTGCAGGGCTCCGGCCGGTCGCCACGCCCCAGGATGGACGAGCCGTGCAACGCCAACCCGGCCCAGCAGCAGGCCCTCGTCCCCAACCCCCTCCAGGCGCCCTGCCCTCCCCCGCCCCCGTACGCGAAGCAGCTGGGGAATTCGGAGAGTGAGTGGGCGGAGCTGGACGCGGTGGTCAAGTTCATCAGGGGTCTGCCCGGCAGGAACAAGCCGATCCATTTCATCGGCTATTCCCTGGGCGCGGCCATCATGGGCTCCTACGTCCTCCAGCACCCCGGCAACATCGAGAGCCTGCTCCTGCTCGCCCCCGTCTTCCCTCCCAAGGGACGGTGGTCGGGCAACCCCGCCGCCCCCTTCGGACGCCCGGCCGAGGCCCAGACGCTGCCCGTGTCCACGCCGGCCCTCACCTGGGGCTTCCCGATGCTCGTCGGCACCAGGACAGGGTTCAGGACGGGGCTGGACGGCAACCCCGCACTGCGGGAGCCCGACGTCGTGGACCTCGCCTGGAAGGCCTGCATGGAGAACGACCCTCTCGGCAGCAAGTGGGGCCCCGAGGTGGCACCGGGTGAGTACGAGGGCATCCTGCGGTACCGGAACACCTACTGGTGGGGCTGGAACAACCAGACGGTGCCGCACGAGAACCCGGTCGGCACACACGTCCTCGGCCAGCGGGTTCCCGTGCTCATCATCTACGGGGAGCAGGACCGGGCCGCCAACAGCCCCGCGACCTTCCCCGACCCCATCCGCTTCTCCGTGCCGGCCCTCTACGCGGCCGTCAAGGGGCCCCAGAAGCTGATGTTCTGCCTCGCCGGAGCGGGCCACTCCCTGGTGTGGGAGCGCACCGCCAAGACCGTGCACCGCATGTCGAAGCAGTGGTACAAGAACGGCAGAGTGGACGGCCTCACCAGCGGCAGCTACTTCAGGGACCCGGACGGTGAGCTGATACCCCTGCCGTGACGCCTCAGGTCAGGAAGTCCCGCCCGATCCGCTCCGCCACCCGCTCCAGGATCGGCCCGGCCTCGGCGATGCACTTCGCCACGTCCGGCTCCGCGTCCGTCAGGGGGTACACCCGGCGGAAACCGGCCCGGCCCAGGGTCTCCGGCGGCAGGGCCAGGCGGCCGCAGACCGCGACGACCTCCTTGTCCGCCGCACGGGCCGCCGCGGCGACGCCCGCCGGGGCCTTGCCGTGCAGGGTCTGCTCGTCCAGGGAGCCCTCGCCGGTGATCACCAGGCTGGCGCGCTCCAGGGCAGGGGCGAAGCCCAGGACGTCGAGCATGACCTCGATGCCGGGGCGGAAACGCGCGCCGAGCAGCAGGGCGCCGTAGCCGATGCCGCCCGCCGCGCCCGCGCCCGGCGAGGCGGCGTACTCGGCGGCCTTCCGTCCGGCCGACTCCTCCAGCACCTTCGCGAAGTGTGCGAGGGCGGCGTCCAGGGCCGCCACGTCGTCCGGCGAGGCGCCCTTCTGCGGGCCGTAGACCGCGGGCGCGCCCTTCGGGCCGGTCAGCGGGTTGTCCACGTCGCTCGCGAGGACCAGTTCGATCTCGGTGAGGCGGGGGTCGAGGCCGGACAGGTCGGCGGTGGCCAGATCGGCCAGGCCGCCGCCGCCCGGGGGCACCGGCTCGCCGTGCCCGTCCAGGAAGCGCGCGCCCAGCGCGGACAGCATCCCGGCTCCGCCGTCCGTGGTGGCGCTGCCGCCGACGCCGAAGACGATCGTGCGGGCACCCGCGTCCAGCGCGGCCCGCAGCAACTCGCCGGAGCCGTACGTGGAGGCCGTGAGCGGTGCGAAGACCCCGGCGGGCAGCCGCTGCAGTCCGCTCGCCTCGGCCATCTCCACGACCGCGGTGCCCTCGCGCAGCGCGAAGGCCGCCGTCACCTCCTCGCCGAGCGGACCGGCGACCCGTACCTCCCGGCGCTCGAACCCGGCCGCGACCGCCGCGGCCACGGTTCCGTCACCGCCGTCGGCCACGGGCAGCGCCTCGACCTCGAGGTCCGGTACGGCCCGGCGCAGCCCGGCCGTCACCCGTTCGGCGACCTCCACGGCCGTCAGCGACCCCTTGAACTTGTCCGCGGCGACGAGCACCCGCCGTGCCTTCCGGGTATCGCTCACTGCAGCGTCCGCCACTTGCACTCCCCTTGCTCTCCGGGCCCTCACGCACGTCAAGGCCAGTCGCGCCGCAGCGACCTTAACCGCAGGACGCCCCGCCCGTCAGCTCCTGCCCACCCCGTGGACCGAGGCTCTCAAGGGCGCGGGGCTGTGCCGAATATGCGGCTGCCGCCGCGCGGGCGCGACCAACCACGACGAAACCCGCAGCCGCGCACAGACCGCAGAACCCGCCCCTCAAGCGTCCTGCTGAAACGGGGTAGACCATCACCATGGCCCTTGCACGCACGCAGACAGACCTCACCAACCGCATCCTCGGCGGCTGGCAGGGCCGCATCGCGGGCAACATGCTCGGCAAACCGGTCGAGCAGGGCGAGGTGTGGACCCGCGACCGCATCGACCGCTACCTGCGCCAGGCCGCCGCCCTGCCGCTGACCGACTACCTCCCCGAGCCGATCAGCGAACACGACGGCTTCGAGCTGCGCCCCGAGTGGCGCCAGTGCGTGCGCGGCCGCATCCACGGCAGTTGCCGTGACGACGACGTCGACTACGCGATCCTCGGCCTGGACCTGCTGGAGACCCACGGTTTCGGCTTCAGCACCGAGCAGGTCGGCGACCTGTGGCTGCTGCGGCTGCCGTACCTCCAGACGTTCACCGCCGAGCGGGCCGCGTACCGCAACCTCGCGAACGGGCTGAAGCCACCGCTGACGGCGACGTACGACAATCCCTACCAGGAGTGGATCGGAGCGCTGATCAGGGCCGACATCCACGGCTGGACCTGCCCGGGCGTGCCGCGCCGGGCCGCCTCGCTGGCGCGGCGGGACGCGGTGCTGTCGCACACCGGCAACGGGGTCTACGGGGCGATGTGGGCGGCGGCGCTGATCGCGGCGGCGTTCACCGCACCCACCGTGCGGCACGCGATCGACGAGGCCCTGGCCGTGATCCCGGCGAGCAGCCGGCTGGCCCGCACGGTGCGCCGGGTCGTCTCCCTGCACGACACCCGGATGTCCTGGGAGGACACGCTCACCACGCTCACCGAGGAGACGGCCGGAATGGGCTGGATCCACACCGTCCCGAACGCCGCCGTCCTCACCGCCGGCCTGCTCTACGGCGACGGCGACTTCACCCGCACCATCGCCCTGACCGTGCGCGGCGGCCTGGACACGGACTCCAACGGCGCGACGGCGGGGTCGGTGGCCGGGGTGTTCGGCGGGCGGGGGCCATTCCGGAGCAGTGGACGGTCCCGCTGGAGGACACGGTCCGCAGCGCGGTGTTCGGCTTCGACGGGGTGCGCATCAGCGAGCTGGCGGAGCGGACGCTGCGGCTGGCGGAGCAGCAGGCCTGACCGGATCGAACCGGCCATTCCCCGCCCGAGCGGGGTGCCCGAGCGACTGTTTCCGGCCACGTGTCCGCGGTCCGACTATGTAGATCAAAACCGAACGTAAGGTGATCTGGCCATTGGCTCGTTCGATCATTTTGCGTCATCTGGTTCGCGTCCTCGCGCCTGACAGAAAGCGTCTGCTTGTCATGTCTCGTCTCAGAACCGCCCTGCGTGCCACCGCCACCGCGACCGTCCTGACCGCCGCCGTGCTCACCGCGCCGGGGGCCGTCGCCGCCGAGCAGTCCACGGCCTCGGCCTCCGCCACCGTGTGCGGCACCGGCTACACGCTGCGCAAGGCGATCCCGCTGCCCCTCGGCGTCGACCCCGCCGTACGCAAGGCGACCCTCTTCGCCTACGAGAACGGCGGCAAGGGCTGCGTCATCCTCGACAACAACGTCGGCCGGGCGCAGTACATGTCCGTGCAGGTCTGCAAGGTGGACGGCACGGCCTGCGACCCCGACACGGGCACCTTCAGCGAGTACGCGGGCCCGGTGTACGTCTCCAGCTTCGCCTGCGCCCCGGTGACCGCCAAGATGGGCTCGTCCTCCGGCAGCCTGTACGTCAACTACAAGTCCAGCTACGTCTTCCCCTGCGGCTGAGCCGTCATCGGGTGGTTACCCTGCCCCAATGACCACGTCTTCTGACTACGCCGCCTACCTCGCGTCCCTGCCCCGCGTCCTGGCCGGCGCCGCCGCGCTGTTCCGGGACGGCGAGGGCCGGGTGCTGCTCGTCGAGCCCAACTACCGGAGGGCTGGACGCTGCCCGGCGGCACGATCGAGTCCGACGACGGCGAGACCCCGCGGCAGGGCGCCCGGCGCGAGACGGCGGAGGAGATCGGGCTGGACCGGGAGCTCGGCCGGCTGCTGACGGTGGACTGGGTGCCCGGCACGGGGCGTCCGCCGCTGGTGGCGTACCTGTACGACGGCGGGGTGCTGAGCGAGGACGAGCTCAAGGCGATCCGCCTCCAGGAGGAGGAGCTGCTGTCCTGGCGGCTGGTTCCGCGCGAAGAGCTGGCCGACTATCTGCCGGGCGCCCACAGCCGCCGTGTCCTGGCCGCCCTGGACGTCCTGGCGAACGGCTCGGGCACGGCGGAGCTGGAGAACGGGCACCGGGTTTCCTGACCGGTTCCGCCCGTGCACCCGCCGGCGCCCTGTTCGATAACCGCTCGCCGCTGTCGTACGGCCCGGCCTACCCTCGGTGACATGGCCAAGCCCCTCGTCGCGCTCCTCACCGGCGCCGGTATCAGCACGGAATCCGGGATCCCGGACTACCGCGGGCCGAACGGGCTCTGGCGGCGGGACCCGGATGCCGAGAAGCTCGTCACGTACGCGTACTACATGGCCGACCCGGAGATCCGCCGCCGCTCCTGGCGGATGCGGCGCGAGAACCGGGCCCTTCAGGCGGAGCCCAACGCCGCGCACCGGGCGGTGGCCGAACTGGAGCGGTCCGGGGTGCCCGTCCGGGTGATCACGCAGAACGTGGACGGGCTGCACCAGCTCGCCGGAATGCCCGACCGCAAGGTCCTCGAACTGCACGGCACGGCCCGGAGTGTCGTCTGCACCGGCTGCCACGCCCGCGGCTCGATGGAGGACGCGCTCGCACGGGTCGAGGCCGGTGAGCACGACCCGCCGTGTCTGGAGTGCGGCGGCGTCCTGAAGTCGGCGACGGTGATGTTCGGCGAGCGGCTCGACCCCGTCGTCCTCGGCGAGGCGGCCGCCATCAGCAAGGCCTGCCAGGTGTTCGTCGCCGTCGGTACGAGCCTGCAGGTCCAGCCCGCCGCCGGTCTCGCCGGTGTCGCCGCCGACCACGGCGCCCGCCTGATCATCGTCAACGCCGAACCGACGCCGTACGACGACCGTGCCGACGAGATCGTCCGCGAACCCATCGGCACGGCGCTGCCGGAGCTGCTGCGCGGTCTCACGGCCGAGGCGCGGCCAGCAGATCCTCCAGGCGCGTGAGCGCGTCACGGCCCTGGTCGCGTTCGGCTTCGGTGAGTTCGAGCGCGGTGGCCCGGGCGAGGGCGGTCGCCGCCGCGTCCTCGTCGCCGAGTCGTCCCGCGATGTCCGCGCGCAGGACGAGGAGCTGAAGCAGCTGGACGCGCGTCGGCGTCTCGTCCGTCAGGCGCAGGACACGGTCGACGACCTTGGCGGCGCCCGCCGCGTCCCCCTTGGAGTCCGCCAGGAGCGACGCGTGGTGCAGGGCCCGCGCGAACGTCTCCTCGGGGGCCGGCCCGTGGTGTCGGTCCTCGCCCGTGCGCTGCCCGACCCGGATGCAGTTGCCGCCCGGGTCCGTCATGAGGAACTGCCGCACGCCGTACGACATGTCCTTGAGCTGCCCGACCCGCGGCAGGCCCCGGGTGGGGATCCTGCCGTACGCCGCCTTCAGCCCGGCCCGGAACGCCTGGTACAGGCCGTCGACGTCGTCGGTCAGGACGTAGCAGGTGCTGATCGAGCCGGTCGGCTCGTAGTGCTTCATCGCGAAGAACTGCAGCTCGATGCCGCCGCGTTCGACGACCGCGTACGGGTTGGGGCTGCGCTGCTGGTACGTCACCTCGAAGCCGAGGGCGGTGTAGAACTCGAGGACGGGAGGGAGGGTCCGGCACGGCAGGATCGGGATCGTCTTCTCCGGCATGACCCCACTCTAGTCAAATTTGACCAGACGGGAGCCTAAAAGAGCGCGGCCCCCCGTTCGAAGTCCAGCAGGCGCTGCTTGCGCTCCAGGCCGCCGCCGTAGCCGGTGAGGCCGCCGTTCGCGCCGATGACCCGGTGGCAGGGGACGATGATGCCGATCGGGTTGCGGCCGTTGGCGAGGCCGACCGCGCGGGAGGCCGTGGGGGCGCCGAGGGCGTCGGCGAGTTGGCCGTAGGTGCGGGTCTCGCCGTAGGGGATGCGGCGGAGTTCGTCCCAGACCCTGCGCTGGAACGGCGTGCCGGTCAGGCGGAGTTCGACGGTGAACTCCTTGAGCTCCCCCGCGAAGTAGGCCTTCAGTTGCTCCTCCGTCTGCGCGAACAGGGTGTCGTCGCGGGTGCCGAAGGTCTCCTCCGGCGGGCGGTGGCGCTGGCCGGTCATGTAGAGGCCGCACAGGACACCGTCGTCGGCGACGAGGGTGAGGGGGCCGTAGGGGCTGTCGGTCACGGTGTGGTGCTTCATGAACGTCCCTATACCGGTAGGAAGTTGATCGGGTGACTGTCGGTCGCCCAGAGGTACTGGACGGCGTAGGCACGCCAGGGGCGCCAGGCCGCCGCCCGGGCGGTGAGCTTGGCCGGTGTGGAGGGCAGGCCCAGTTCCTGGGCGGCGCGGCGGATGCCGAGGTCGGTGGGGAGGAAGGCGTCGGGGTCGCCGAGCGCGCGCATGGCGATGACGTCGGCCGTCCAGGGGCCGAAGCCGGGCAGGGCGAGGAGCTGGGCGCGGGCCTGCGGCCAGTCGCTCTCCACGCCCAGGTGGAGGTCGCCGTCGGCGAGCCTGCGGACCAGGGTGGTGAAGGTCGTGCGGCGCGTGCGGGGCATCGCCAGGGTCTCCGGGTCCAGCGCCGCGAGGGCCTCGGGGGCCGGGAAGAGGTGCGTGAGGCCGCCCTCGGGGTCGTCGACCGGGTCGCCGTGCGCGGTGACCAGGCGGGCCGCGTGGGTGCGGGCGGCGGCGGTGGAAACCTGCTGGCCGAGCACGGCCCGGACGGCGAACTCCGCCTCGTCCACCGTGCGCGGGACTCGCCGGCCGGGCGCCTTGTCGACCAGCGGTGCCAGGACCGGGTCCGCGCGCAGCTGCTCGTCGATCGCCACCGGGTCGGCGTCCAGGTCGAGCAGGCGGCGGCAGCGGCTGATGGCGACGGTCAGGTCGCGCAGGTCGCTGAGGGTGAGGCGGCAGGCGATGTGGTCGGGGGTGGAGTGAGGGCCACGATGCCGTGGCCGTACGGCAGCCGCAGGGTGCGCCGGTAGGAGCCGTCGCGCCATTCCTCCACGCCGGGTACGGCCGTGGCGGCGAGGTGGCCGAAGAGGTTGTCGGGGTTGAGCGGGGTCCGGAACGGCAGCCGCAGGGACAGCGCCCCGGGGGTGCTCGCGCCCTGCCGCTTCGGGGCGCGGGCGCGCAGCTCGCTCGGGGCGAGGGCGAAGACCTCGCGGACGGTGTCGTTGAAGGTGCGGATCGAGGCGAAACCGGCGGCGAAGGCGATCCGGGCCATCGGCAGGGCCGTCGTCTCGATGAGCAGCCGGGCCGTCTGGGCGCGCTGGGCGCGGGCGAGCGCGAGCGGACCCGCGCCCAGTTCGGCGAGCAGCTGGCGCTCGACCTGCCGGGTGCTGTAGCCGAGGCGGGCTGCGAGGCCCGGCACGCCCTCGCGGTCCACGACGCCGTCGGCGATCAGCCGCATGGCGCGGGCCACGAGGTCGGCGCGCTGGTTCCACTCCGGGGAGCCGGGGCTGGTGTCGGGCCGACAGCGCTTGCAGGCCCGGAACCCGGCCTGCTGGCAGGCCGCCGCACTCGGGTGGAAGACCATGTTCTCCGGCTTGGGCGGCACGACCGGACAACTGGGACGGCAGTAGATGCCGGTCGTCAGGACGGCCGTGAAGAACCATCCGTCGAACCGGGCGTCCTTGGACCGGACGGCGCGCACGCAGCGCTCGGTGTCGGTGTGCATCCCCATCTGCATGCGTCCAGCATCCGGCACCGGACGGGGCGAGGCTGGCGAGAATCCGACATCGACGTGCCCGGGCGGCGCCCCGCGGAGACCACCGGAACCAGCATGAATGAATATTCATTCATATGTTTGTGGGTGACCGGTACGATGACGTCATGGGTCATGGAGCCGTCATCCCCGCGCAGGACGCCACCGAGCGCGTACGCCTGGACGCGGACAACGTCGCGAAGGTCGCCACCACGCTCCAGGCCCTGTCCACACCCTCCCGGCTGCTGATCCTGGCGCGGCTGCGGGAAGGCCCGCTTCCGGCCACCGAGTTGGCCGCCGAGGTGGGCATGGAGCAGTCGGCCTGCTCGCACCAGCTGCGGCTGCTGCGCAACCTGGGCCTGGTCGTCGGCGAGCGGCAGGGGCGTTCGGTCGTCTACGCGCTGCACGACCACCATGTCGCCGAGCTGCTCGACCAGGCCGTCTACCACGTGGAGCATCTGCGCCTCGGCATCAGCGACGCCGCCGACTGAGGCGGCGCCGCCCGCTTGAGGCGGCGCCGCTGTCCCGCCGTTCGTTCTATTCGGTGGCCGTCGGCCGTCGCGAGGCCGCCATCGCCTCGCTCACGCGCGTCAGCGGACGCAGCCGATAGGTGTACGCGTAGTCGCGGTTGGCGAAGAGCTTGAACTCGTCGTGGGTGTGGGCGCCCCAGCTGTTGTCGCCACCCACGCCCATCTGACGGTGGTTGACCCGGAGGACCACCGCGTCCCTGGGGTCGAGCTGGTAGTCGTGGCGGGCGCCGACCGACAGGTCCTCGGGGGTGAAGCGCGAGGCGTTGACCTCCAGCAGCGGCTCACCGCAGACGAGCAGTCCGCGTCCGCCGCCGTCCGTCAGCGCGGCCCAGCGGACATCGGTCTTGTTGCCGTTCTCCTGGGGACGCAGGTAGGAGGTCCACTGCCCGGAGACCGGGCCGGAGTACAGGCCGACGTCGGTGGCGTTGTTGCGGTCCCACATGTTCTCCTCCGGGCCCCGGCCGTAGTAGTGCAGCCGGTCCAGGCGGCGGGGCAGGAACAGCAGGGTGCCGACCTCGGGGATGTACGGCAGGTTCGGCGCTCCCGGGTGCAGGGTGTTGTCGACCTTGATCTCGCCGTTGCCGAAGACCGTGTACGTCGTGCTGTACGTGGACTCCGTGCTGGTGGGCAGCGTGCCGGTGACCGTGACCTCGACGGCCCGGTCGTCCAGCGGCCGGACCCGTACGTCCGCCACCTTCCGCTTGGCTCCCGCGTCGCGCCACGTCTGGTTGCGGGTGTGGTGGCCGTTGCCCCGGTCGTTGTCGGTGGGCGCCCGCCAGAAGTTCGGGACGGGGCCGGAGGTGATGAGCTTGGTGCCGCCCGCCTCGTACGACGTGATGGTGCCGGTGCTCTTGTCGACGGTGACCGAGAAGCCCTTGCCCCTGACCGTGACCTCCTCGTCCCGGTCGGTGTAGCGCAGGGCGGGGACGCCGCGCAGCGGCAGGGGCGTCACGGCCGGGCTGTCGGTGTCGAGGGCGAGCTGCTGCTTGGCCACCTCGAAGCCGGCCTTCGCCCACTTGGTGGACTCTTTGGTGGTGAAGGAGAGCTGCAGGAAGTACTCCGTGCCCGGTGCGGGCTGCGCCGGCAGCCGCACCGGCACCTTGATGTCCTTGCTGGAAAGCGGCGCGACGTTCAGCTGGTCGCGGGTCAGCCGGCCGCGCTGGACGACCTTGCCGTCGGCGACGAGAGACCAACGGCCGTCGAACTCGCGGAGGTTGGTGAAGAGGTACTCGTTGGTGAGGGTGACGGCACCGAGGCCGCCTCCGGAGGCCGGTGCCGCGTTGATCGCCTGGTAGATCTGCTTGACCTCGGCGGACTTGCCCGTGAGGCCGCGGTCGGCGGTGATGATGCCGTCACCGGCGAAGGCGCCGTCGTTGGGGTTGTCGCCCCAGTCGCCGCCGTAGGCGTAGAACGTCTTGTCGCGCGGGCGCTTCTCGGTGAAGCCGACGGTGGCGGCGTCGAACCAGAACCGTACGCCCTCGTCGTCCGGGCCACGGCTGTCCGAGGCCAGCTCCGCGGCGCTCAGCGCACGGGCGTAGACGCGGGCCCGCCGGATGGTTCCGCTGAACTCCCGGGTCGGATTGTCGACGTCGGTGGCGAGTGTCAGGGACGCGGTGTTGGTGCCGGGGCGCCGGGTGGTGGTCCGGGTGCCGCGCACCTGGCCGTCGACGTACAGGGTGAGCGTCCCCGCGTCCGCGTCGAAGACACCGGCGACGTGGTGCTCCTTGCCCGTCCAGCCGTCCGGCAGCGCCCAGCTCGCGGTGACCCACTGACCGCCGCCGTGGATGAAGAACTCCAGGTTCTTGTCGGTCTGTTTGAGGGCGTACTGGGTGTCGCCCTTGGCGATGAGGGGCTGGTGCCCGCCGGTCACGTGCGGGGTGACCCAGGCCTCCAGGGTGAGGGAGCCGGTGAGGTCGAGGCGGGCGTCACGGGGGAAGACGGTGCCGCCGGAGACGCCCTTCGCGCGGTCGAAGCCGGCGGCGGGTGCGATGACCTCGCCGCGCAGCGCGCCCGGGCCGGACTCGGTGAGCAGCTTGCGGGTCGGGGTCGGCCAGCTCAGGGCCTGGTCGACGAAGTCCCAGATCCAGCCGCCCTGGAGGACGTCGTAGCGGCGGACGATGTCCCAGTACTTCTTGAAGTTGCCGTTGGAGTTCCCCATGCCGTGCGAGTACTCGATCATCACGTACGGGCGGGTGTCGCCGGTGTCCTTGGCGCGCTGCTCGACCCGCTGCGGGCTGTCGTACATCTCGGAGCGGATGTCGCTGATGCCCGGGCGGTCGTCGCCCTCGTACTGGATGACACGGGTGGGGTCGTAGGAGCGGATCCAGTCGTACATGGCGTTGAACGTCGTGCCGCCGCCCGCCTCGTTGCCGAGGGACCAGATGACCACCGAGGCGTGGTTCTTGTCGCGGTGGACCATGTTCTGGGCGCGGACCACGCACGCCTCGGTCCACTCGGGGTGGCCGCTGCCGGGGAACCTGTCGCGGATGCCGTGGGTTTCGAGGTTGGTCTCGCCCACGAGGTACAGGCCGTACTCGTCGGCGAGTTCGAGCCACAGGGGATTGTTGGGGTAGTGCGAGGTGCGGACGCTGTTGATGTTGAGCCGCTTGATGATCTCGATGTCCTCGATCATCTGCGCCCGGGTGAGCGCCGAGCCGGTCTCGGGGTGCATCTCGTGCCGGTTGGTGCCGCGGAAGGAGACCGGCTTGCCGTTGATGCGCATCAGGCCGTCCTTGAGCGCGAACTCGCGGAAGCCGACCCGGTGCGAGAGCGTCTCGACGACCTTGCCGGACGGGTCGCGCAGCCGCAGCACGGCGGTGTAGAGGTTCGGGTGCTCGGCGGACCAGAGCTTCGGCGAGGGGACGGCTCTGGACGCCTCGGCGGTGGCCTCGTCACCGTCCGGGACGTCGACGGGCTGGTTCAGGGGCCGCGACCAGACCGCGTGGCCGCGCGCGTCGTACAGCTGGGTCTCGACCGTGTAGCGGCCCGCGCCCTTGCCGCCGTAGTCGCGGACGTGCGCGGTGACCTTGAGCTCGGCCGACGTGTAGTCGTCGCCGAGCGGGGTGTCCAGTTTGAAGTCGCGCAGGTGCACGTTCGGCGTGGAGTACAGGTGGACCGAGCGGAAGATGCCGCTCAGCCGGATCATGTCCTGGTCCTCCAGCCACTCCGCGTCGGAGTAGCGGTACACCTCGACGGCGATCTGGTTGGTGCCCGGCTTGAGGTGGGGGGTGATGTCGTACTCGGCGGAGGTGTAGGAGTCCTCGTGGTAGCCGGCCAGCTCGCCGTTGATCCACACGTAGTGGGCGGACTTGACGCCCTCGAAGTGCAGGAAGGTGCGGCGGCCCGACCAGTTCCGGGGGACGGTGAAGGTACGGCGGTACTGGCCGACGGGGTTGTAGCGGGTCGGGGCGGCCGGCGGCTGGGCGTCCTCGCCGCCGCCGTTGGGGCCCCACCAGGGGTAGGTGATGTTGATGTAGATCGGGAAGTCGTAGCCGTGCAGCTGCCAGGCCGAGGGCACGGGGATGGTGTCCCAGCCGGAGTCGTCGATGTCGGTGCGGTAGAAGTCGGCGTCCCGGTCGTCGGGGCGGTCGGCGTAGGCGAACTTCCACGTGCCGTCGAGGCTCAGCCGGTACGGCGAGCGGGTGCGGTCGCCGTCGAGTGCCTGCTCGACGTCCGCGTACGGCATGAGCGTGGTGTGCGGCGGCTCGGTGCCCACGCGGTACACGGCCAGGCCGTCGTTCCACTCCGGCGGGCCGTCCGCCGCCGGGCGCCGGCCGGCCGCGTGCGCGACGGCGGGCGACGCGGACAGGGCGAGCGCGCCGAGCACGGCGGCG
>KE354278.1 GCA_000415505.1 Streptomyces afghaniensis 772 | reverse complement strand
CCTCGTCGGACTTTGTGCGGTCCTGATGGTTATCTCGCGTCAGGCGCCTTCAGGCCCCCTCAGGCCCCCTCAGGCCCCGAGGAAGGTGAGCACCTCGCTCGTCAGCCGGGCGGGGGCGTCCAGGGGGACGAGGTGGCCGGACTCCGGGACGGGCACGAGCCGCGCGCCCGGGATCAGCCCGGCCAGCTCCTGCCCCTTGGCGAAGGGGATCCAGGTGTCCTCGGTGCCCCAGCAGACCGTCACGGGCAGGTCGAGGGTGGGATAGAGCGGCTGGATGTCGTCGGTGTAGCGCTGGTCGGCCTGTGCGATCTGCCGGTAGAAGGCGGCCTGGCCCCGCTCCCCCGTCCATGGCCCGACCAGGGCGTCCAGCGTGGCGGGCCGCAGGCCGAGGTGGCTCGCGGACGTGACGTACTCGCGCACCAGCGCCTCGTGCAGCGCGGCCGGCAGCTGCTCGAAGACGTGGCTGTGCTCGCCGACCAGCCGGAAGAAGGGGGAGCCCCAGGGTTCCAGGGCCACCGGGTCGACCAGCGCGAGCCGCCGGTAGCGGGCGCCGTGCAGCAGATGGGCGCGCAGGGCCACGCAGCCGCCGAAGTCGTGCGCGACGACGGACGGCTCCCCAAGCCCCCAGTGCGCGAGCAGCTCGGTGAAGATCCGGCCCTGGGTCCCCAGCGAGACGTCCTGGTCCGGGTGCATGTCGGAGGTGCCGTAGCCCGCCATGTCCCACACGTGCACGTGGTGCCCGGCGGCGGCGAGTGCCGGAGCGATCTCGTGCCACACGTACGAGGAGAAGGGCGTTCCGTGCAGCAGCACGACCGGCTCGCCGCCGGGATCCCCGAACCGGTCCCAGCGCACGGTCCCCGATGTGGTGGCCAGGCTCTCCCGCAGCGTCCAGTCAGCCAAGATTCCCGCTCCCTCTCTCCGAGCACCGACCCGCGATTATTTGTCATTTCGGCGCGACAGTGTCACTCCTCCGACCGTAATGTGACCTCATCGGACAGCCTGCGCAATGGATCTTGGCCGGACCTTTTGCCGCGCCGGAAGGAGCGGCTCGCATGAACGGGTATGCGCCATCGGACCGGGACGCCGTCACGGCCGCGCCCGGCGGGCTGCTGGACCTGCTGAAGGTCGCGGCCGTGGTCCTGGACGGCGGCGGGCACATCGCCCTGTGGAGCCCCGAGATCGAGCAACTCCTCGGCTACACCCCCGAGGAGGCCCTGCGGCAGCGCGCCGACACACTCCTGATCGCGCCCGAGAACCGTTCCCGGGGCAGGGAGCTGTTCGCCCAGGTCAGGTCGGGGGACCGCTGGGCCGGCGTCTTCCCGCTGCGGCACCGCGACGGCACGGAACGCGCCGTGGAGTTCCGCACGATGCGGCTCCTCGACAGCGAGGGGCAGCCCCACCTGCTGGGACTCGCCACGGACGCGACGACCGTACGGAGGGTGGAGCGGGACCTCGCCCTCTCGCACAGCCTCGTCCACCAGACGCCGCTCGGTATCGCCGTCTTCGACAACGAGCTGCGCTGGGTCGGGGTCAACCCCGCGCTGGAGCGGATCAACGGGGTGCCCGAGGAGGCCCTGCTGGGCCGGCGGCTCGGCGAGGTGCTGCCGGGCCTGGACGTCGAGGCCATCGAGGGCCGGATGCGGCACGTCCTCAAGACCGGCAGGCCCCTGCTCGACCAGCAGACCATCGGCCGTACGGCGGCGGACGAACACGACCGGGCCTACTCGGAGTCGTACCACCGCATCGAGGACACCGACGGCCGGGTGCTCGGTCTCGCGATGGCCGTGCTGGACGTGACCGAGCGCCAGCAGGCCGCGGCCGAGGTCGCGCAGGCACGCCAGCACCTGTCGGTGATCGCCGACGCCGGGGTGCGGATCGGCACCACCCTGGACCTGCAGCAGACCGCCCGGGAGCTGGCCGACGTGGTGGTGTCGCACCTCGCGGACCTGGCCGCCGTGGACGTCCTGGAGTCCGTCGTGGCCCGCGGCACCATCGCGCCGGTGTCGGGCGGCGCACCCGCGGAGTTCCGGGCGCTGGCCGTCGCGGCGGGCTACCCGACCGACGCCATCCACGCCGCCGACCCGGTCGGCGAACTGGCCACCTACGCTTCGTCACGGATCATCACGCAGTGCGTCCGCAGGGCCCGGCCGGTCCTGGTCGAGCGCGTGGATCCGAAGATGATGCGGCGCATCGCCCGGGACGCACGGGCCGCCCGGACCCTGCACGAGGCCGGCGCACACTCCTATATGGCGGTGCCGCTGATGGCCCGGGGCAAGGTGCTCGGCACCCTCACCCTGTACCGCACGGTCGACGAGCGTCCCTTCGACGACCGGGACCAGGTGCTCGCCTCGGAGCTCGCCGCCCGCGCCGCGATCTGCATCGACAACGCCCGCCTCTACGGCCGGGAACGCGGCACCGCCCTGACGCTCCAGCGCAGCCTGCTGCCGGCCACGCCCGCCGAGCAGGAGGGGCTGGACATCGCCGCCCGCTACCGCCCGGCGCTCAGCGAGGTCGGCGGCGACTGGTACGACGTGCTGCCGCTGGGACCGGGACGCACCGGGCTCGTGGTGGGCGACGTCATGGGCAAGGGCGTCCAGGCCGCGGCGATCATGGGACAGCTGAGCACGGCGACGCGGGCGCTGGCCCGGCTGGACCTGCCGCCCGCCGAACTGCTGCGGCACCTCGACGACATCGCCGGCTCGCTCGGCGACGCGATCGCCACGTGCGTGTACGCGGTGTGCGACCTGCGGGCCGGTGTCTGTTCGCTGTCCAGCGCCGGTCATCTGCCGCCCGTGCTCGCCGGGGCGGACGGCGGCGCGAAACTCGTCGACGTGCCCGGCGGCGTGCCGCTGGGGGTGGGCGGCGTGGAGTTCGGCACCGTGGAACTGGAGTTCACCCCGGGCTCCCTGCTCGCCCTGTACACCGACGGGCTGGTCGAGAACCGCGGAGAGCCGATCGACACCGGCCTCACCCTGCTGACCCGCCTCGTGGAGGACGCGGGGCCCAGCCTGCAACGGGCCAGTGACAGCCTCCTCGGCGCGCTGAGCCCGGAGCCGGACGACGACGTCGCACTCCTGCTGGTCCGCGCCCGGTCCTGAGCGCGCTCGGCGGCAACTGTTAACATATGTGCGTGAGTTACGTTCTCTACCTCTGATCCGGGCCACCGGCTCCGCCCCTCGCATGCCCTGACGAACACGGGCCGAGGCGCCGGGAGCCACGACGTCGCCCACGGCCCGCCCGATTCCGGGCCCGGCCGTCCGTCGGATCCGAAGGCTCGCTCACACCCCCCGCCCGTACCGGGGGTGAAGTGTGCCTCCTTGACGAGGAGGAGAACGTGACCCCCCTTACCCTGCCTGCCCGCGACCGGGCCCAGCTCATCTGCGCCGGCGTCCGCGTCGACCGCGGTGGCCGCACCGTGCTGCACGACGTCGGGATGAAGGTCTCCCCCGGTGCCCGCTGGGGCGTCGTCGGCGAGAACGGACGCGGCAAGTCGACCCTGTTGCACGTCCTGGCCGGCCTGCTGGCCCCGGACGCCGGGACCGTGCACCGCGTGGGCACCCTCGCCCTGGCCGAGCAGGAGCTGCCGGCCGGGGACGAGCGTACGGTCGGCGACTTCATCGACGAGTACCTGGCCGGCGCGCGTGCCGCCCTGCGGGAGCTGGACGCCGCCGCGGAAGCCCTCGCGGCGGAACGGCCCGGTGCCGAACGGGCCTATGCCGACGCCCTGGAGGCGGCGCAGGCGCTGGACGCCTGGGACGCCGACCGCCGGGTGGACGTGGCCCTGGACGGGCTGGGCGCGGTCGGCGACCGTGCCCGTCCCCTGGCCACCCTGTCGGTCGGCCAGCGCTACCGGATCCGGCTGGCCTGCCTGCTGGGCGCCGAGTACGACGTCCTGCTCCTGGACGAGCCGACCAACCACCTGGACGCGGGCGGGCTGGAGTACCTCACCGCCAGGCTGCGCGCCCACACGGGCGGTGTCGTGGTGGTCAGCCACGACCGGGCGCTGCTCGCGGACGTGGCGACGACGATCCTCGACCTCGACCCCACGCGCGACGGCCGGCCGGGCGTGTACGGCGGTGGCTACGCCGGCTACCGGGAGGGCCGCGAGGCCGAACTGGTGCGCTGGGAGGAGGAGTACGAGCAGCAGCGGACCGAGCACGTCCGTCTCCAGCAGGCCCTCTCGGAGGCGCAGAACGGGCTGAGCACCGGCTGGCGCCCGGACAAGGGCACCGGCAAGCATCAGCGCGCCACCCGCGCCGGTGCCCTGGTGCGCTCCGTCCACCGGCGCCAGGACGACCTGGACCGCCACAAGGTCACCGCGCCGGTGCCGCCGCAGCGCTTCTCGATGCCCGCCCTGCCCGCCCGGCCGGGCGTCGTCCTGCTGCGTGCGGAGGAGGTCACGGTCGACGGGCGGCTGCAGCACGCGACGAGCCTGTCGGTGACGTCCGGCGGCAGGCTGGCCGTCACCGGCCCGAACGGCGCGGGCAAGTCCACGCTCCTGTCCGTCCTGGCCGGCCGGCTCGACCCGGACACGGGCCGGGTGCACCGGGCCCGCGGGGTGCGGGTGCGTCTGCTCGGGCAGGAGTCTCCGCGGGCCACGCACCGGCGGGCCCGTGACCTCTACGAGGCGCACACCGCGCGCCTGGTCACGGCCGGCGTGCTGAAGGAAGGTGAGGTCGTGGGGCTCGGCTCGCTGGGTCTGCTCACCTCGCGCGACGCCGGCAAGGCGGTGGCCGAACTGTCGACCGGTCAGCAGCGGCGTCTCGACCTGGCCTTATCGCTGGCCGCCCGCCCGCACGTGCTGCTGCTGGACGAGCCCACGAACCACCTGTCCATCGCGCTGGTCGACGAGCTCACCGAAGCGCTGCACAGCACGGCGGCGGCCGTCGTCCTGGCGACCCACGACCGTCAGATGCGACGCGACATCGCCGACTGGCCGCACCTCGCGCCGGCGCGCCACC
>KE354277.1 GCA_000415505.1 Streptomyces afghaniensis 772 | reverse complement strand
TCCACGCGGCCAGCAGGCGCGGCTGCGGGGTGTGCCCGATACGGGCGAGCACGACGGCGGTCACGGCGGACACGGCGAGCACGGCAGCCCCGGTCGAGGAACCCGGTGCCGATCCCGGCGGCCCTGCGGATCTCGTAGCGAGGGGGCGGAGGGGGCTGGGGCGGGGCGGACGGAGATGGGAGGGGGCAGAGGGGGCAGTGCGTCGAGCGTGCGCGCCGTGCGTGCGTCGGCGGGGTGGCACGCAAGAGGTGCCGTCGTCTCCTGAGGGCGGGACTCGTCGTTGGACGGGTGATCGGCCGAGGGGGCGTCCGGGCGCTCGGGCGGCGCCGCGGCGGGCTGCGCGTGCCCGGCGGAGGGCGACGGCTCGTCGGCGACAGGCTTCGGCGCGTCAACGGTGGGTCGTGGCTCAGCCGGGAGTGGAGGCTCCGCGGTGGCGGCCACGGGCCCGGCGGTGACCGGGGCAGGCTTCGGCTCATCGTGGGAGGGGCACGGCTCACCGTTCGCGGCCTGGGGCGCGACGGTCACCCGGTGCGCGTCGACGACGCGCCCTGGCCGGGCACCCGCGCGCTCCGGCTCGATGCTGACGCGCTCGAGCGTGTCAGCCGACGTGCGCCCCGTGTCGGCCCTGTGTGACTCGCCCGCAGTCCGCCCTGCCTTGCCCAGGTCCGGCTCACGGCCACCCTGCGGCTGCCCTGCCGGCTCTGCTCCCGCTCCGGGCCCCATATCGCCGATCTCGTCGGCGAGTTGGTGGACGACGATGCCGTGGCGGAACGCCGTCTCGCCGATCTCGGCGCAGGTACTTCCGTACACGGAGAGGCGGTTGCCGCCTTCTCGTGCGACTTCGACGGAGCGGCGCGCGGTGCGGGCCTGCTTGGCCAGGAGAGCCGCCAGACGGACCGCGTGGGGGCTGCGTACGGCGACCCGGGGGCGCAGACGGGTGCGCGAGAACTCCGCGACCTCCTGGTCGGCCACGACCCTGCCCTGTTCCAGCGTGACGACGCGGTCCGCGGTGCGCGCGGCCTCCTTGGGGTCGGCCGTGGTGAACAGGACCGTGCCGCCCTGGGCGGCGTGTGCGCGCAACATGCCGTGCAGCCAGTGGCTCTCGCGGGGGGACAGACCGTCTGCCGGGTCGTCGAGGACGAGCGTGTGCGGATCGGCCAGGAGGACGCAGGCCAGGCCCAGGCGACGGTCCATGCCCCGCGAGAGGGTGCCGAGGCGTTCGTCGCGCAGGCTCACGAGCCCGACCGCCTCGAGGACTTCGTCGGCACGCCGGACCGGGACCCCCGCCGCGGCACACAGCATGCGCAGATGACCGCGGACCGTGCGGGCCGGGTGTCCCGGCACGTCGCCCAGCAGCACACCGACCTCGCGCGAGGGATGGGCGATGCGGTGCAGGGGGCGGCCCCGGAAGTAGGCGATGCCGCGACCCTGTTGGAGTTCCAGCATGAGTCTGAGGACTGTCGTCTTGCCGGCCCCCGGTGCGCCGAGCAGCGCGGTGACGCGGCCCGCTCGCGCCTCGAAGGAGACGTCATCGGCCGCGGGCGGAAGCCCTTTGCGGGCGTTGCTTGTCAGTCCGAAGGCCTGGATCACCTGCAGCAAGATAGCGCGCTATGTCCGTTTTTTCGGGCAGCACGAGGCCTGCCTCGGGCACGACAATCATCCTTGTGCGGACAGCGGGCGCGTGACGCTCCGGACCCGCGTCAGACCTCGGGGCGCAGCATCGGGGGGTTGAGGAGAGTCGCGCCCCCGGCACGGAAGAGCTGAGCCGGGCGGCCGCCCTGGCGGGTGGTCGTCCCGCCCGTGGGGACGAGGAAGCCCGGTGTGCCCGTGACCTTGCGGTGGAAGTTGCGCGGGTCGAGCGCCACACCCCACACCGCCTCGTAGACACGGCGCAGCTCGCCGACGGTGAATTCGGGCGGGCAGAAGGCCGTGGCCAGCGACGAGTACTCGATCTTGGAGCGGGCCCGCTCCACTCCGTCCGAAAGGATCTGTGCGTGGTCGAACGCGAGCGGCGCGACCGGTTCTGCGTCACGCCCGTAACCGCCCTGCCGCAGTAGTTCCTCCACCGGAGCCCAGCGCGCGTTGCTGGCGTCGCCGCCGGCCCTGGGTGCGGGCAGGTCGGGAGCGAGTGCGAGGTGGGCGACACTGACCACCCGCATCCTGGGGTCCCGCTTGGGGTCGCCGTAGGTGGCGAGCTGTTCCAGGTGCGCCCCGTTGTCCTGGGCGGGGACCGACGGGTCGTGGACGCGCAGTCCGGTCTCCTCGGCCAGCTCGCGTGCCGCGGCCTGTGCCAGGTCCTCGTCGGCCCTTACGAAGCCGCCGGGGAGCGCCCAACGTCCCTGGAACGGCGGTTCGCCCCTGCGTACCGCCAGCGCGCACAGGGCATGGCGGCGCACGGTCAGCACGACCAGGTCCACGGTGACGGCGAAGGGTGGAAACGCTGACGGGTCGTAGGGCATGCGGCGATCATAGTCGTCTGCCTGACGATAAACACTCCCTTCGCCGGTCGCATCGGCGACTGATCCACTTCGGTCGGACCTGGACTCCACTGTGGGGCCCGGTTGTCCAGCGGTTGAACGTCGTACCAGGTCACACCCCCAGTTGGAGTCCGTCGGCCGCTTCCTCGACCATGGCGAGGCCGAGTCGGCTGACCCGCACGGAGAACGGGGCGCCCGCGATCCGCAGGCCCGTGAAACCGATCTCGCCCAGGGGCGCACTGCGCATGGGGCGCAGGGTCACCGTCCCGGCCGGGGCGTCGGGGCGGATGCCGACGAGCGTGGTCAGCAGCAGCACTCCGGCGGCCGCTGGAATGGCAGCGGGGCGGCAGGCCGCCGGGTGCGGGAGGGGGGCGCTCCCCTCCGTGCGCTGTTCGCCCGCGTACATGTCGGGCAGCCGATGGTCGAAAGTCTCGGCTGCCGCGAGTGCCCCGCGCAGCAGCGAGGTCGCCTCCTTCTCGTATCCGGCGGCAGCCAGCCCCGCGACGGCGACTGCGGTCTCCTGGATCCGTACGGCCCCGGCGCGGTGGCCGAACGGATTGAACCCCGGTTCCTTGGCGCCCAGTCCGCGCAGGCCCCAGCCCGAGTCCATGACAGGGCTGCCGAGCAGCCGGGCGAGGTTCTCGGTCCGCACCTTGTCGAGCAGGCCTGGTGCCAAGGCGCCCTCGCCCAGCAGGCCGGTGTCGAGGAGGTGGACGGCGGCCGCGCCCAAATGAGGCACGGGGCTGCCGTCCGGGGCACGGGCCGCCGCGGGCCGGCCGCCCCCGAGGTCGTCGACCCAGAAGTCCTTGCGGAAGGCGGTTCGCAAGGCCTGCGCCCACTGTCGGAGTGCTGGCCCGCCCGTGCGGCCGCAGGTGTCGAGCAGGTCGGCGCCGAGGAGCGCGGCACGGTGGGCATGGGCCTGTGTCTCGCAGCGGACGGGACCGCCGGGATGCGGGTCGCGCAGGTAAGTGTCGTCGCCCACGGTGGTGCGCAGCCAGGTCAGACAGCGCTCGGCGGCGGGCAGCAGCTCCTCCGTCTCCTGCTCGCCGAGGCCCCAGCGGCGGGCCTCGGCGAGCAGTACGGGGAAGAGCAGCGTGGCCTCCGTGCCGGTGCACTGTGGCGGAAGGTGCGGGCCCGCGTCCCGTCTCGGGCCGGGGATCATCCCGGACTGCGGTCCCGGGCCGGTGAGTTGAGTACGGGCGAGGATCCGCAGCGTCCCGGCTGCCAGGCCCGTGCCGAGCGGCAGGGCCATGCGGGCGGCCACGAGCGAGTCGGCGGGGGCCAGACCGCAGCGCCAGGGTGCCCCGGCCGCGAGGTGGGTGTCGGCGGGGTTCGCGGGGTCACGCAGCAGGAGGGCCTGGAGGTCCTCGAGGCTCGTTCTGAGGAGGCCGGGGACTCCGGGGTCGTCGCCTTCCGCTCGCGCGGCGGCGAGAGGGCTGGTCGCCGCGCGGCCCACGGTTCGGAGGGGACCGGCGCCATCGGGTCGCACCCGCAGCTCCACGCTTCTGCTGCCGCCCGGCGGCAGGTCGAGCTCCCACCGCAGCAGCCCGGCCGAGGCCAGGGCGTCAGAGGGAGGCGGTGCGGCCGTGACGGACGCGTTGCCGGTGGCGCAGGACCAGCGCAGGCCGGAATCGTGGACGCTGGCGGGGAGTTCCGGTCCGGCGCGGCCCGAGGCGATCGACCCCAGGTCGGCCAGGTCCGTGCCCAGGGAGACCTCGACCGGCAGGCGCAGCGGGCGGGGGGCCGCGCTGTGCAGGGTGATCCGCTCTGTGCCGTCCGCGAGACGGTTGCGTTCCACGACCACGTCCGGATCCGGGCCTGCCTGCGGCGACGTGCGGAGCGTGCCCACGAACCTGGCGCGGTCGGCCGCAGCCATGCGGGCCTGCACGGCGAGTGGTTCCCGCCCGGCCACGCGGACCTCGCACCGCGAGAGCACGCGCCGCCCGGCGCGGTAGAACCCTTCCAGTCCCCGGCCGGTCATCTGCCCTTCCTCCGTCGAGATGGCCAGACCGGGAAGCGCGACACAGATCATCATGGTGTGGGCCGGCGGCAGGTCGGCGGACCAGCGCAGTCCGGGGATCGTGGCGCCCCGGGGAGGGGCTACGGGCTGCCCTGTGGAGGACGGGCCCCGGCTCTGGGCCAAGGGCGGCGCGGGCGAGCCGTACCCCGACGCGGAACCAGGGCGACGGTTCTGGCCTGTCTCTTGGGGTGACGGACGCCTCCGGTCCGGTGTCGAGGGCGGACACGCGTCCGGGCCGACGGGCACCGAGGCCGGTGAGGCACCTCCAGGGAACCTGGGACCGAATCCGTCGACGCGTGCCGCAGGCCGCGGAAGGGCGTTCTGGACCCCCCGACCGTGGAGCGCCTGCACCGGGCGAGGCCGGGCCCCGACCCGCGAGGCGGCGGGGGCCCACCCGGGGCGTGGCGGTCGTCGGCGGCGGAGGGCGGAGTCGGCTGTTGCATGGGGCGGCTTCCTCTGCGCTCTGTGCGCCTCGATCGAGTTCGGCGCCGGTGCCGGAAGGCTCCGACGGGGCAGGGGCGGTACGGCGTCACGGCCCGTCCAGGCGTTCCGCCACTCAGGTGAACGGCGTGCACCTCCTCCGGGTCACGCCCGTGTCCCCGTCCCGCGCGCGTCGCGGCCGCCAGGAGGACACTCACTCCTCCACCTCCGTGCCCTGGCCGGGCTGTGCGCTTTCCTTGCCGATGCCTCGGCACGGCATGGCCGTGTGCCGCCTACGCGCAGGCGTGCCGCTCGTGCGTCCGCTGCCGGACCGCGCGGTGCCCGCGGGCGCTCGCCCGGTGCCCAAGCGGGCGTCTGCGGCACCGGCAGGGCGCGGAGTGCCTGCCGGCGTACGCCGACGGGGAGCCCGGGTGCTCGGGACATGGTCTCCCGTGCGGGTACCGCCCGGGGGCGTGCCGACGGCACCGGCAGCACCGGTGGAACGGATACGGCGTCGGCGACGTGAGGGCGCAGTCGTGGATGCGGGCTCCGGCTCCGGCTCGGACGCGGCTGCCTTCGTCGGACTCGGGCGCGGCTGCCTTGCCTGTGGCGGCCTCGTCGGCGGCGGGCCGAGCCGGGGAGGCGTCGTTCTGCGCGACGGAGCCGGCCGACCGCCCGGGGGAGTCGTCCGCCCTGGCCCGGGAGCTGCCCACCTGCTCGATGCGGTCGTTCGACCCTGTCAGGGAGCCACCCACCCGCTCGACGCAGTCGTCCGTCGGAACAAGGGAGTCGTCCACCCGCTCGACACACTCTTCTGCCCGAGCCAGGGAGCCGCCTGCCCCGACGTCCAAGCCGTCGGCCCGAGCCACCGATCCGGCGGCTCCCGAGCGCCCACGGCCGTGGCGCTCCGCTCGCAGGCAGCTGCGGATCGACTCCGGGTCGAGGCCTTCGTTGCATGCCTGGTGCAGGAGACGGGCGAAGAGATAGTCGGGATCCGCGCTCAGGGCCATGGCGAGGGCTTCCCGGGCCTCCAGTTCGTCACCGGTGGACCATGCGACCCAGCCGGCGAGAGTGAGCGGCGCCGCGGCGTGCTCACCGTAAGGTCCGACGCAGCGGCGAGCCAGCGACCGCCAGAGGCGCAGGGCGAGTCCGGCCTCGTCGCCCTCCATCCATTCGGCCGCGCGGTCACGGGTCGCGCGGTCCTGGAGGCCGAGGATCAGCCGGGCTGCCTCGTCGTGCGCGAGGAGTTCGTCGTCGCGGAGATCGGCCAGGAGCATGCCCGAGACGGGCTGTGCCCCGGCGAAGCGGTCCAGGATCCGCCCGGCCAGTTGCAGTGTCTCGTCGGCCACGTCCGCACGGCCGGCGTCGTCCAGGATCCTCGGGACCAGTGCCAGGCTGGCGGTGTCCAGGGCGGTCTCCTGCTCGAGAGCGGCGGCGTTCTCCCAAGGGAGCAGCCGGGCCCGCAGCTCCCGCAGTGTGCCGCGCACCTGGATCCCCGCATAGGTGGCAGCGGCCGCCAGCACCGATGTGCCGGGCAGGCCCATGGGAGCGCCCTCGGGCGGGCAGCACACCGCGTTGTCACAGCAGAACGACCAGTAGCGGCCGTCGGAGATGCACAGCGCCTCGACCACCGTCACGTCCAGGGAACCGCACTCCACGCGCAGCCTTTGCGCCAGCGGCTTCAGCCGCTCCATGACCTCTCGGCCGGACTCGCCCTTTCGCGGTTCCTGGCAGAGGAAGGCGACCATCGACTCGGGGCGGGCCCCTCGGCGCTCGCTGCCTGTCACCAGTCCGTGGGACAGCTGCCGGGCCGCTGACGGCCAGTCGTCCGGGTTCGCGGGAATGCCGAGGCGGGCCCGGCCCCCGAACCGGCCGCGTCCGTCCCTGTCGTGCAGGGCGACCAGGACGATGCTGTCCTCCGGGCGGTACCCGAGCAGATACGGCAGTGCGTCGGCCAGTTCGGCCGGGGTGCGCAGGGTGACCTGGTGCTCGCCGCCGTGGCCGTCGTATGCGGGACTGGGGACGTGCGGCCCGGTTTCCTGGCTCGCCCGCTTCCGCGGTCCACCGTGCTCGGGTCCACCATGCTTGTGCTTGCCGGACGCGTCAGGTCCGGTGATGTCGCCGTGCTCAGAGGATCCAGGCGTTTCGCTGTGGTTCGTCATGCGGAGACGATCTCGCGGAACCCAAAGCTCCGCTTGAGCCTGTGGATAACTCCGATCAGGGACACGTCACTGAAAACACCGAGGTGCCGGATTACCTCGTGCACCGCTCGCGCTGTCAGTGGCGTCCTGTTGTATGGAACGCATGGAGCACACGAGCAACGCGGATCTCCGGGCGGCGGCCGACACGGTCCTCGCCCGTCTCGTCGGGGACGTCTCGGGAACGGCCCGGCTGCGGGAGGACCAGTGGCGGGCGATCGAGGCACTCGTCGCCGACAAACGCCGCGCCCTGGTCGTCCAGCGCACGGGCTGGGGCAAGTCCGCGGTCTACTTCGTGGCGACGTCGCTGCTGCGGGCGCAGGGCAGCGGTCCGACCGTGATCGTGTCCCCGCTGCTCGCGCTCATGCGGAACCAGGTCGAGGCAGCGGCCCGGGCCGGTATCCACGCCCGGACCATCAACTCCTCCAACACCGAGGAGTGGGAGGCCGTTCAGGACGAGATCGCCGCGGGTGAGGTCGACGTCCTGCTGGTGAGTCCTGAGCGGCTCAACAATCCGGACTTCCGGGACCAGGTGCTCCCCCGGCTCGCCGCCGCCACCGGGCTGCTGGTGGTGGACGAGGCGCACTGCATCTCCGACTGGGGCCACGACTTCCGGCCGGACTACCGCCGGCTGCGCACGATGCTCGCCGACCTCCCGCCCGGCGTGCCGGTACTCGCGACCACCGCCACAGCCAACGCGCGCGTGACGGCCGACGTCGCGGAACAGCTCGGCACCGGCGGCAGCTCGGACGCCCTCGTGCTGCGGGGCCCGCTGGACCGGGACAGCCTGAGTCTGAGCGTGCTCCGGCTGTCTGACGCCGCGCACCGGATGGCCTGGCTCGCCGAGCACCTCGACGAACTGCCGGGGTCCGGGATCATCTACACGCTCACCGTGGCCGCCGCCGAGGAGGTCACCGCCTTCCTCCGCCAGCGCGGGCACACGGTCGCCTCATACACGGGCAAGACGGAGAATGCCGACCGGCAGCAGGCCGAGGAGGATCTGCTCGCCAACAAGGTGAAGGCGCTGGTCGCCACCTCGGCACTCGGTATGGGCTTCGACAAGCCCGATCTGGGCTTCGTGGTGCACCTCGGATCGCCCTCCTCCCCCATCGCCTACTACCAGCAGGTGGGCCGCGCGGGACGCGGCGTGGAGCACGCCGAGGTGCTCCTGCTCCCCGGGAAGGAGGACGAAGCGATCTGGGAGTACTTCGCGTCGCTCGCCTTCCCCTCGGAGGAACTGGTGCGCCGCACGCTCGACATCCTCGGGCACGCGGAGAAGCCCCTGTCACTGCCTGCCCTGGAGCCCTTGGTGGAGCTGCGCCGCTCCCGCCTGGAGTCCATGCTCAAGGTCCTCGACGTGGACGGGGCGGTCAAGCGGGTCAAGGGGGGCTGGATCGCGACCGGGCAGCCCTGGACGTACGACGCCGAGCGGTACGCGTGGGTGGCACGGCAGCGCAAGGCCGAGCAGCAGGCGATGCGCGCATACGCGTCGACGACGGACTGCCGGATGGAGTTCTTGCAGCGCCAGCTGGACGACGAGGCCGCCAAGCCGTGCGGTCGCTGCGACAACTGCGCAGGCCCGCGCTTCGCCGCGGACATGTCCGGGGAGGCGCTCGACGCCGCGCGCGTGGACCTGGGGCGTGCGGGTGTCGAGGTGGAGCCCCGACGGATGTGGCCGACCGGGCTGTCGGCGATCGGGGTGGACCTCAAGGGACGCATCCCGGCCGGCGAACAGGCCGCTCCGGGGCGCGCGTTGGGGCGCCTGTCGGACATCGGCTGGGGCAACCGGCTGCGGCCCATGCTCGCGGCCCAGGCCCCCGACGAGCCCGTGCCGGAGGACGTGGCGAAGGCCGTGGTGGGCGTGCTGGCCGACTGGGCCAAGGGGCCCGGCGGCTGGGCCCCGGGCGTGTCGGACCCGCGCCCCCGCCCGGTGGGCGTCGTCACCGTCGCCTCCCGCACACGACCCCGGTTGATCCACTCCCTGGGAGCGCGTATCGCGGAGGTCGGCCGACTGCCACTGCTGGGAGCTGTCGAGTACGCGGGCGAGGTGTATCCGGGGCCCCGGAGCAACAGCGCCCAGCGGCTGAAGGCGCTCGACGGGGCACTGACCGTGCCGCCCGCCCTCGCGTCCGCCCTCGCCGAGGCCCAGGGCCCGGTCCTCCTCGTGGACGACTACACGGAGACCGGCTGGACCCTCGCGGTCGCGGCCCGCATGCTCCGGCGTTCCGGTGCGCAGGAGGTGTTGCCGCTGGTGCTGGCCGTGCAGGGCTGACAGCACGTCGAGAGGCGCGGCCACCACATCCTCGCCGGACATCGGCCCCTTGCCCGGATACCGCCACCTGCCCGGTCTCGCACACATCTGGACGCCGCGCACCCCTGTGACGTACGAACGTGTCGTGCTCGAACGCCCCATGGGTGGCCCGGCGACGCACAGGGTGAGGATATTAGCCGCGCATCATCTGATAACGGTCGACTGCGCCAATTGCTCGTTGCCGCATTCAAGTTCGACAGGAAGAATTGAAGTCCGCTCCCGCACGGCACGACCGCCGATCCGGTAGGGCTTTGCTGCGGTGCGCGCTCCCAGATTCCGACCCCGCCCGCAGTGTGGGCGCGTAGCCGAAGGGAGGACCGTGACCTTCGGATTCGCTCCGGCCTCGGCAGCGGCGTCGACGTCCGCCGCTTCCGCCAACCGCTTGCTCGAACCCGCGGAATGGGCCGCCGCCGGGATCCCGTTGCTCCGCAACCCCCGTGAAGTCGTCAGCGGACTGCACGCCCGGCACCACCCGCAGCCGGCGACCGCTGTCATCGCCGTACTCGATCCGGACGAGCGGCTGCGGGCGAGCGCCTCGTTCGTCCGCCGGACGGCCCCGGCCGACGGCTGGATGTTCCGCAACGTGTTGCTGGCGCAGCTGCGCCGGATCATCCCGCACGATCTGCGACGCCGCACACCGGTGCGCACCGCCGTGCTGCTCTACTGCCGTGAGGGCGACGCGCGTTGGACCGAGGAGGACGGCGCGTGGATGTGGGGGCTGCGCGACGCCTGCACCCTGCACGGGTTGCGCTGCGGGGCATACATCACGCTGACCCGCGACGGTTGGCAGGTGCTCGGCGAGGGCCGCGGCGGACGCCGCCCGCACTCCGCGTCGGCACCGGAGCCGTTCGCCACGTCGGAGGCACCGCCGCCGCTGCCGCGCACCGGTGGCGCCGCCTCCGAAATGCTGCGCCGCGCTGCGGCGGCACGCTGAGGTCTCGGACAGACCCTCCCTGAGCAGACCGTCCCTGAGCAGACCGTTCCGCACGACTGGGATCCGCACGGACTGGAGTCTGCAGGGATTGGGGCCTGCACCCCGTCGCACGGCACGCCGCGGTTCCTGTGACCGGCAGCCGGAACGAGCACTCCGAACAGCGCTGAGGCCCCTCGTGCAGGACCGCGCGCTGAGACGGCGTCCAGCCCTCCGGGCTCGCCGAATCACCCGCCGTGCGGAGCCGCCGCAGCGGCGCCTGGGGTCGGCCCCGGGCGCCCGACCGGACGCCACGGCACCGACTCAGACGCTCGTGCCCAGCACCGAGTTGATCCGCTGCGGATCACCGCAGACGATCAGCAGGGCGGTGGCCCGGGAGTGGGCCAGGGACAGCGCGCTCGCGGCTGCGGCCTCGGCGCCGCCGTTGACGGCGACAACGACCACTGGACGAGACGCGGCCCGTCCGGCGACGGTGGCGTCCGTGTAGAAGACATCGTCACCGGCGTCGTGCTGGGCCCAGTAGGAGGTCTCGCCGAACGACAGCTCGTGGGCGGCCCACGGGTGCTGTTCGCCGGTCGTGATCACCAGGACGTCTCCGGGGGCGCGGCCGGAGTCCAGGAGCAGGTCCACGGCCTCCTCGGCGGCGTCGAGCGCGCCTTCGGCGGAAGCCGGGATCAGCTGGATCTGCGGGGTGGCCGGAGCGGCGGCACCGGCTTCGGGACCCGACGGACCGGGCTTGGCGGCCGCGTCACGCGGCGTGCGCTGCACCGGCGGCGCGGGCCGGAGAGGACCGGGACGACCGGGACGCGACGGAGCCGCGGGACGGGGGCCGGGTACGGGGCGAGGGGTCGGCGCGGTGCGGCCGCTGGCCGGAGTGGCGCGGGGACCCTGGGCACTCTCGTGAATCTGAGGCTCCTCGGGAATGAGAGGCATGGGTTGATATTTATCAAACGTTGGTACGGCCCGCGTCGGCGGGTGGCGCATGCGTGCGAACGAAACCGTCAGAAATCGAAGCCCAGCTGACCCTCGATTTCCGGAACGCTTCCGTCCGTCCAGCTGCGGACCTTCTTGAGGTGCCGCCACTGGGGCAGCGCATCAAGATACGCCCACGACAACCGGTGGTAGGGGGTGGGGCCCCGCTCCGCCAGTGCGGCCTTGTGCACGGGTGAGGGATACCCGGCGTTGTCCGCAAAACCGAAGTCTGCATGGTCGATACCCAGTTCGGCCATCATTTTGTCGCGCTGAACCTTGGCGATCACCGAGGCCGCCGCGACCGCCACGCACGACTGGTCGCCCTTGATCACCGTACGGACCCGCCAGGGCGCACCGAGATAGTCGTGCTTTCCGTCGAGGATGACCGCGTCGGGGCGGACCGGCAGGGCGTCCAGGGCACGTCCTGCGGCGAGCCGCAGCGCGGCCGTCATCCCCAGGCTGTCTATCTCCTCCGGGGAGGCGTGGCCCAGGGCGTACGACGTCACCCACTTCCGCAGTTCCTCGGCGAGTTCGGTGCGTCGCTTGATGGTGAGCAGCTTCGAGTCGGTGAGACCCTCGGGCGGCCGGCGCAGTCCGGTGATCGCCGCGCAGACGGTGACGGGACCGGCCCACGCGCCGCGCCCCACCTCGTCGACACCTGCAACGATCTTCGCTCCGGTCGTGGCTCGAAGGGAGCGCTCGACGGTGTGAGTAGGCGGTTCGTACGGCATGGCGACCCTAGGTTACGCCGCCCGGAACCGCGCGCGACACCCCGGTCGGCCCTCGCGGCGCCACGGCACTCGCCGGCCCCTGTCAGGCGCCGCTCGACCGCAGCAGCGGAACCATCAACTGGTCGATCATCTCCTCGATTTCCTGGTCCCGCCATTCACAGCCGCACATCTTGGAGCGGTACATCATCATCGCCGGGATGGCGTCGAAGACGTAGCCGTTCGCAGCGTCGGAACGTACCTCGCCTCGCCTGATCCCGCGCTCGACGACTTCCCGCAGCATCTTGATGGTGGGCTCCACGACCCCGTCGAAGATCACGGCATGGAAGCGCTCGGCCTGCGTCGTGTCGCATTCGTGAATCACCGAGCGAAGCGCGAAACCAGGGCGGGAGAACATCGCGTCACGGGCCCTCCGGCAGAGCGCCAAGAGGTCCTCACGCACGCTCCCCTCGTCCGGTACCGCGTCGAAGTGCGGCAGTCCGGCGCGCAGAGCGTCGGCGACGAGGTCCTCCTTGGACGGCCAGCGCCGGTAGACGGCGGCCTTGCCGGTCTGGGCACCGGCGGCGACGCCTTCCATCGTCAGGCCGTTCCAGCCGACGGTGCTGAGTTGATCCAGCGCGGCGTCGAGGATCGCGCGTTCGAGCACGGCGCCGCGGCGGCGGGCGGCCGTCTGAGCGGGGGCGTCCGCCCAGCTCGCGGTAACCATCGAACTTTCTCCAACGAGCAGATGAAGTGGGGATTTCGGGGTGGGGGGACGTGCCGGACGGCGGCAAAGGGGGACGTGCCGCACGACGACGCCACAAGTGAACGCTTGCGTTCACTGTCGGGGACTCACTACCTTTGACGCGACAGTGAACGCGAGCGTTCACTAACGCACTCGTGGGGGACCCATAGTGACAACCTCTCCATTGCTCAAGGACCAGAAGCCAGCTCCGGCACGCCGGGAGGGACACCCCGGCATCGCGCTCACCGTCATCGCGGCCTGCCAACTCATGGTGGTACTCGACGCGACGATTGTGAACATCGCGCTCCCGCACATTCAAGACGCACTCAAGTTCAGTACCACCGACCTCACCTGGGTCGTCAGCTCCTACACACTCACCTTCGGCGGCCTGCTGCTCCTCGGCGGCCGCGCCGGTGACATCCTCGGGCGCCGCCGGGTGTTCATGACCGGCATCCTGCTGTTCACCTTTGCGTCGCTGCTCGGCGGGCTCGCCCAGGAGCCGTGGCAGTTGCTTGCCGCGCGGGTCCTCCAGGGCGTGGGAGGCGCGATCGCGTCGCCCACCTCGCTGGCGCTCATCACCACCACGTTCCCCGAGGGCCCGGAGCGCAACCGGGCCTTCGGTGTCTTCGCCGCGGTCTCCGCCGGTGGTGGTGCCATCGGCCTGCTCGCGGGCGGCATGCTCACCGAGTGGCTCGACTGGCGCTGGGTGCTCTTCGTGAACGTACCGATCGGCGTGCTGATCGCCGTACTCACTCCGCTCTACATCAGCGAGTCCGAACGGCACACCGGACGCTTCGACATAGCGGGCGCGGTGACCTCGACCGCGGGCATGGCGTCCCTCGTCTACGGCTTCATACGGGCGGCGGACGAGGGCTGGCGGGACAGCCTCACCATCGGGTCCTTCGCTGCCGCCGTGGTCCTGCTGCTGGCCTTCGGGATCATCGAGTCCCGGGCCAAGGAGCCGATCACCCCGCTGCGGATGTTCACCGACCGGAACCGCTCGGGCACGTATGTGATCATGTTGAGCCTCGCGGCGGCGATGTTCGGCATGTTCTTCTACATCGTGCTGTTCGTGCAGAACGTGCTCGGCTACAGCCCGATCCAGGCGGGGCTCGCCTTCCTGCCCGTGACCGTCGTGATCGCGCTCGGCGCGGGTCTGTCGCAGCGGTTCCTGCCGGTGCTGGGCCCCAAGCCGTTCATGCTGCTGGGCTCGGCACTCGCGGCGATCGGACTGGCCTGGCAGGCGCTCATCAGCTCCGACAGCTCGTACGTCGGCGGGGTTCTCGGTCCGATGCTGGTGTTCGGCTTCGGCATGGGCCTGAACTTCGTGACGCTCACGCTCACCGCCGTGTCCGGTGTCGCCCAGCACGAGGCGGGCGCCGCCTCCGGACTGCTCAACACCACGCAGCAGGTGGGCGGATCGCTGGGTCTGTCCATCCTGACGACCGTGTTCGGCACGGCGACCAGGGACGAGGCGGAGAAGCAGCTTCCGCAGTTCATGGCCGAGGGCTCCCCTGAGCAGAAGGCGGAGTTCGCGACGACGCATCAGCTGCCCGCGCCGTGGGGGCACGAGGTGCTGGCTCAGGGCATCTCCGCTGCCTTCGTCCCGGCCGCGGCCATGGCCGTCCTCGCCCTGGCCACCGCCGGGTTGGTGATCCGGGTCCGCAAGAGCGACCTGGAGGCGCTCTCCGGCTCGGCCGGGCCGGGGCTGGGCTGACGCAAAGGCACGGCGAGACGGCTCCGGCGGCTCACCGGCGGGCTCGACACGGGCCCGCCGGCGGCTGCCGGGCCGATCCGCGACCGGCCGCGCATGTCCGACGTGGCATGCGAATGCCTCCCACCAGTGGATCAGAACAGCCAGCAGGACCTCCACGATCCCCCCTTCGCGCTCCCTGTACGCGCCTCCAGCGTGTGCGCCCTCAGGGCTCACACAGCGGATGTCATGACAACGAGCGGCCGGTCACGGAGAGTTCCCGATACGCACGGAGAGTTCTGATGGCGAGGCCGAAAGTTGTTCTGGAGCTTATGCAGAACCGCTAGACCGACGCAGGTACCCAGCCCGGCAGCGGCTCGGTGCGCTCCACCCACTCGGCCGGCGGCGCCCCTGCCTTCCCCGAGGCGATCACGCCGCCCACGATGGCGCAGGTGGTGTCGACGTCCCCGCCGACCTGCGCGGTCGTCCAGAACGCCTGCTGGTAGTCACCGAGACTTCGCGCCGCCGACCAGAGAGCGAAGGGCACGGTGTCGTGGGCGGTCGTCCGCCGTCCGCACCCCAGTACCGCCGCGACCGTGGCCGGGTCGGCGTAGTCGAGCATGTCCCGGGCCCGGCGCAGTCCCGCACCCACCGCGCTCTTCTTCGGCACCAGCTCGATGACCCCGTCGAGGAGGGCTTCGGGACCGGGCGGCCCGCCGGGGGCGGCGGCGAACGCGGCGGCCGCGGAAACGGCCATGGCGCCGACGACGGCCTCGCGATGCTGGTGGGTGGTGTAAGCCGAGATCTCCGCCTGGTGCGTCGCCTGCTCCGGGTCGTCCGCGTACCAGGCTCCCAGCGGGGCGATCCGCATCGCGGCGCCGTTGCCCCAGGAGCCCTGTCCGTTGAAGAGCGCGGCGGCGAGTTCCCGCCAGTCACCGCCCTCCCGGACGAGCCGCAGCAGGCGGTTGACCGCGGGGCCGTAGCCCCGGTCGAAATCGTGGTGCTCGGCGAAGGAGCGGGCCAGGGCGTCCTGGTCGATGCGGTGGTGAGCGAACAGGACGGCGACGACGGAGCCGGCCATCTCCGTGTCGTCGGTCCACTGCCACGGCCCGGACGGAATCTCGCGGCGCTTCAGCAGCGGGTAGTTCACGGGCACGAAGTACTGGGAGCCCAGGGCGTCCCCGACGGACAGTCCGAGCAGGCTGGCCAGGGCACGGTCCAGGCGCCCGTCGGTGGAGGAATCAGCGGTCATCGCCCTGCCACTCTATCCAGTGATCCCGTAGGGCTCGGGATCTCGCCAGCGGTCGAACGGCCGGTCAAGGGTGTACTTGCCGTCGTCTCCCAGAACGAGCATCCGCACCTCGCCGTTCCCCGGGTTCGACAGCGACTCGAACTCGGCGACCGTCCAGTGGAACCACCGCATGCAGAACAGCCGCATGGCCAGACCGTGGGTGACGATCAGGACGTTCGGCGGATGGTCGGGGTCCTCGAAGCTGCGGAACAGGCTCTCCAGGAAGCCGCCGACCCGGTCGTAGACGTCGGCACCGGACTCACCCTGGGCGAAACGGTAGAAGAAGTGGCCGTACGCGTCACGGTAGGTCTTCTGGAGGCGGACCTCGTCCCGGTCCTGCCAGTTGCCCCAGTCCTGCTCGCGCAGCCGGGGTTCCTCGCGCACCCGTATGAGCCCGGGGTCGAGGCGGAAGGCGCGCAGCGTCTCGTGCGTGCGGCGGTACGGGGAGACGTACACGCTGACGCGTTCGCCGCCGAACAGCTCGCGCAGCCGCTCACCCGTCGCCTCCGCCTGCCGCCTGCCCCGCTCGGTCAGTGCCAGGGCGTGGTCGGGTTCACGCTCGTACACGGAGTCATCAACATTGCCCGTTGACTCGCCGTGCCGGACAAGGACGATGCGCCGTGGTCGTGCCATGCCAAAACCCTAGATCGGGTGAGGGCCCGTCGAGCACTCGTACCGTGCCCATACAGCGTAGGTCACACACATCCTGCACCACAGATCACACAGGTCGCACGCCCGTCCGACGGGATCAATCAGTCCAGGCCCGTCCGGACCGGCCGAGATCAGACGGTCCAGCTCGGTTCCATGTCCACGACGTCCCCGGTGAGCGCCGCCACGTCCGCCTCCGTCTGGGCCCGCAGGGCGAGCCGCTCCACGCGTTCGGTGCGGTACTTGCCGTGCTCGGCGGCCGACCGCCACATCGAAAGAATCATGAACTCGTTCCCGGGCGCCTCGCCGAACAGCCCGCGCACCATGCCGGGCGAACCGGCCATCGCCGGGTTCCAGACCTTCTCCTGCATCAGCACGAAGTGCTCGACCCGCTCCTCGTGGACACGGCAGAGCGCCACGCGCAGCAGGTCGGCGTCCGTGAAGCGCGGTTCGAAGCCGGTCTTCACGTCGAAGCGGTAGTCGAAGAGTCTGACCTGGGCGTCCTTGAACGTGCCCGACTGGGCCGACGCGAGCCGGTCGTGGGACCGTGCCATGAAGGAGTCGTAGAAGGCGCGGCTCTCCCAGAACGCGAAGATGTGCGCCACGTCCGGCCGCCCCCGGCTCCAGCCACCCCCCTGTCCCCGAAACCCCGGCTCCCCCAGAAGCCCCGCCCACTTCCGCTGCCCCCGCTCGAAACCGCGGCGGTCCACCACGGTGCAGCGAATCCACTTGACCAGCACCGCGCCATGGTAAGGCCACGGAGCGTGGCGCCGGTCACTCTCGGCTGGACCGCTCTCCGGCGCACGCACCCGCATGCGTGGCAGGATGGGCAAACAGTCATGGCTGCCCGGCAGTTGCGGCGAACGGGCGGGTCGGTACGGGGAAGGGGACGCTGGTGGACGGGCTGAACAAGGGGCTGCGCAAGGTCGAGATCGCGGTGCGGTGGGATCCCAGTCCGGCGGGGCAGCCGTCCACCGACCTGGACCTCGTCGCGGCGACCTACCTGGCGGATGATCCGCACGGTGATCCCGCCTACGTGGTGCACTTCGACAGCCGCTCCCCCGACGGCACCATCTATCTCAACCGGGACAGCAAGGACGGCCAGGGCTTCGGCTACGACGAGGTCATGACGCTGGAACTCGACCGGCTCGACAACCGCTACGCGCGCGTGGTGGTCGGTGTCGTCATCCAGCAGCGCCCGGCGGAGCGCACGTTCGTCAGTGTGGTGAACCCCGGGCTGCGTATCCGCGAGGGGTACACGGTCCTGGCCGAGGACGACTTCGGCCGTGTCCTGGGGGCCACGGCGGCGACGATCGCGGAGTTCGTCCGGGACGGCTCCGGTCCCTGGGACTTCCGCCCCGGCCTCCATGGTTTCGAGGGTGACCCCGTGGACTTCGCCAGGACGATGGGTGCCGCACACCGGCCGTGAGTTCTCCCCGAGGAGCCCGCGGGAACCAGGAGTGAACCCGGTCTTCCCGGACGGCTGGGACTGCGAGGCCCGGCTGGTCGACGGCCGCTGGGTCGAACGCCGTCCCCGCCGCCCGGATGTGGAGCGGCAGCTCCTGACGGAAACCCGTCTGCTGCCCTGGCTCGCACCGCACCTGCCGCTCACCGTGCCGGTGCCTCACATCGTGTCGGACGATCCGCTCACCGTTCGACACGTCCTGGTCCCGGGTGAGCCCTTGGAGGAGCCGGATGCCTCCCAGGGCCACGCCTTGGGGCTGTTCCTGCGGGCTTTGCACAGGGCGGACACCGATGAGGCCGTGCGACGCGGCGTGCCGCCCGCGCAGGAGGTGCTCCGGGAACGCGCCGCCCTGCTGGACGACTTCCGGGCGCGCGTACTGCCCCTCCTGCCAACGGAACGGCGCGACCCCGCCTCCGGCCTGCTGAAGGCCGTCGGTGCGCTGCCCGCCGCGGCCCTCGTCCACGGGGACCTCGGACCCGGGCATCTGCTGGCTCAGGACGGTGTCCTCACCGGTGTCATCGACTTCGGCGACGCTCACATCGGAGACCACGCCATCGACCTGGCATGGGCGCTCAACGGCACCTCACCGGCGTTCGCCGACGCCTGCGCAACCGCCTACCGGGTGCAGCCGGCGCCGCGCCGACGCTCCCGGATCTGGCACCGTCTGGGCCCCTGGTACGAGGTCACGCACGGGTTGGACACCGGCGACCAGGACGCCGTCCGTTCAGGGCTGGACGGCGTACTGGACAGGCTCCCCGGCATCCGCAGTCTGTGACGACGAGAGGGGCACCGCCCGACGGCGGTGCCCCTCTGTCATCGGCTCAGACGCTCGGCGTCAGCTGCAACCGCTGGTGGAGCCGCAGCCCTCGCAGATGTAGCAGGAACCGGCGCGCTGCATCTTCGTGCCGCAGGAGAAGCACAGCGGGGCGTCGGCCTGGATGCCCAGCTGCATCTCCACCAGTTCGGCACTGGTGTGGGCCGTCTGCGGGGCGGGCTTGGCCGCCTCTTCGTTCTTCGGCGCGGAGACGGCCTTCAGCTCCTGCGCCCGCGGCGCCGACTGGGCCAGGCCCTCGACGTCGACCTCGTCCTCGTTCGGCTCGTACGAACCGGTCTCCAGGTGACGCTGACGCTCCTCGGCGGAGTGGATGCCGAGTGCGGAGCGCGTCTCGAAGGGCAGGAAGTCCAGCGCCAGGCGGCGGAAGATGTAGTCGACGATCGACTGCGCCATCCGCACGTCCGGGTCGTCCGTCATGCCGGCCGGCTCGAAGCGCATGTTGGTGAACTTCGAGACGTACGTCTCCAGCGGGACGCCGTACTGGAGGCCGACGGAGACCGCGATGGAGAAGGCGTCCATCATGCCCGCGAGGGTCGAGCCCTGCTTGGACATCTTCAGGAAGACCTCGCCGAGACCGTCGTCCGGGTAGGAGTTGGCGGTCATGTAGCCCTCGGCACCGCCGACGGTGAAGGACGTGGTGATGCCGGGACGTCCCTTCGGAAGGCGCTTGCGGACCGGACGGTACTCGACGACCTTCTCGACCTTGGCCTCGACGGCGGCGGGCGCCTCGGCCTTCTCCTCCCACTTCTTGGTGGAGAGCGGCTGGCCGACCTTGCAGTTGTCGCGGTAGATCGCGAGCGCCTTGACGCCCAGCTTCCAGGCCTCGAAGTAGATCTCCTCGACCTCCTCGACGGTCGCCGTCTCCGGCATGTTGACCGTCTTGGAGATGGCGCCGGAGATCCACGGCTGGATCGCGGCCATCATGCGGACGTGGCCCATCGGGGAGATGGCCCGCTCGCCCATGGCGCAGTCGAACACCTCGTAGTGCTCGGGCTTGAGACCGGGCGCGTCGATCACGTTGCCGTGCTCGGCGATGTGGGCGACGATCGCCTCGATCTGCTCTTCCAGGTAGCCGAGGCGGCGCAGGGCCTGCGGGACGGTGCCGTTGACGATCTGCATCGAGCCGCCGCCGACCAGCTTCTTGAACTTGACCAGGGCGAGGTCGGGCTCGACACCGGTGGTGTCGCAGGACATCGCGAGGCCGATGGTGCCGGTCGGGGCCAGCACGGACGCCTGGGAGTTACGGAAACCGTTCTTCTCGCCGAGGCGCAGGACGTCCTGCCACGACTCGCTGGCGGCGGCCCACACCGGGGTGTCCAGGTCGTCCATGCGGACGGCCTTGTCGTTGGCGTCGGAGTGCTGCTTCATGACGCGCTTGTGGGCGTCGGCGTTGCGGGCGTAGCCGTCGTACGGGCCGACGACCGCGGCGAGTTCGGCGGAGCGGCGGTACGCCGTGCCGGTCATCAGGGAGGTGATGGCACCCGCGAGGGAGCGACCGCCGTCGGAGTCGTAGGCGTGGCCGGTGGCCATCAGCAGGGCGCCGAGGTTGGCGTAGCCGATGCCGAGCTGGCGGAACGCGCGCGTGTTCTCGCCGATCTTCTGGGTCGGGAAGTCCGCGAAGCAGATCGAGATGTCCATCGCGGTGATGACCAGCTCGACGACCTTCTGGAAGCGCTCGGCCTCGAAGGACTGGTTGCCCTTGCCGTCGTCCTTCAGGAACTTCATCAGGTTCAGCGAGGCCAGGTTGCAGGACGTGTTGTCCAGGTGCATGTACTCGCTGCACGGGTTCGACGCGGTGATCCGGCCGGACTCGGGGCAGGTGTGCCAGTTGTTGATGGTGTCGTCGTACTGGATGCCGGGGTCGGCGCAGGCCCAGGCGGCCTCGGCGATCTTGCGGAAGAGCGCCTTGGCATCGACCTCCTCGATGACCTCGCCGGTCATCCGGCCCCGCAGGCCGAACTGACCGCCCTGCTCGACGGCCGTCATGAACTCGTCGTTCACACGGACCGAGTTGTTGGCGTTCTGGTACTGGACGGAGGCGATGTCGTCGCCGCCCAGGTCCATGTCGAAGCCCGCGTCGCGCAGGACGCGGATCTTCTCCTCTTCCTTGACCTTGGTCTCGATGAAGTCCTCGATGTCCGGGTGGTCCACGTCGAGGACGACCATCTTGGCGGCGCGGCGGGTGGCGCCACCGGACTTGATCGTTCCTGCGGAGGCGTCGGCACCGCGCATGAAGGAGACCGGACCGGAGGCGTTGCCGCCGGAGGACAGCAGCTCCTTGGAGGAACGGATCCGGGAGAGGTTCAGGCCGGCGCCGGAGCCACCCTTGAAGATCATGCCCTCTTCCTTGTACCAGTCGAGGATCGACTCCATGGAGTCGTCGACGGACAGGATGAAGCAAGCGGAGACCTGCTGGGGCTGCTTGGTACCGACGTTGAACCAGACAGGGCTGTTGAAGCTGAAGATCTGGTGCAGGAGGGCGTACGCCAGCTCGTGCTCGAAGATCTCGGCGTCGGCGGGCGAGGCGAAGTACTTGTGGTCCTCTCCGGCCTTCCGGTACGTCTTCACGATGCGGTCGATCAGCTGCTTGAGGCTGGTCTCACGCTGCGGGGTGCCGACGGCACCACGGAAGTACTTGCTGGTGACGATGTTGACCGCGTTCACCGACCAGAAGTCGGGGAACTCGACGCCGCGCTGCTCGAAGTTGACCGAGCCGTCGCGCCAGTTGGTCATGACGACGTCACGGCGCTCCCAGGCCACCTCGTCGTACGGGTGGACACCAGGGGTGGTGTGGATGCGCTCGATACGCAGGCCCTTGCTCGCCTTGGTGCTCTTGGCGCGGGAACTCCGTGCCGGACCACTCGCCGTCTCTGTCATGCCGCCTCCCTGTACGGGCGAAAACGCCCTGAAGTGCCCCGTTGTTCCCGTGGCACGGTGTTCTGTCTGGTGTTGCGGGCACCCACTCACCTCGCCCGCAACAGGTCTTCACATCGCCGCCGCCCGGCCGGGCCCGGAGCTGCCGTCCGGGTCCGGCCCGCCGGTCAGTCGGCGGCGCCTGCGGGCTCGGGGACGTGTCCCGTCCCTCCGGGCCCGCGGTCGTCTTCCTGACTCCCCGCCTCCGCGTCCTCGCGGTCTCCGTCGTCCGCGTCGGGGCGTCCCGTCTCGTCCCTGAGCTCCACGATGGCCGCCTCGAAGTCCTCGAGCGAGTCGAACGCCCGGTAGACGGAGGCGAATCGCAGATACGCGACGAGATCGAGCTCCTGCAACGGGCCGAGTATGGCCAGCCCCACGTCGTGGGTGGTCAGCTCGGCGCTTCCGGTGGCCCGCACCGCCTCCTCGACCCGCTGGCCGAGCTGGGCGAGCGCGTCCTCGGTGACAGGCCGTCCCTGACACGCCTTGCGCACACCATTGATGATCTTGGTACGGCTGAAGGGTTCGGTGACTCCGGACCGCTTGACCACCATGAGCGAGCACGTCTCCACGGTCGTGAAACGACGGGAGCAGTCAGGGCACTGGCGGCGCCTGCGGATGGACGTGCCGTCGTCGGTCGTACGGCTGTCGACGACACGGCTGTCGGGGTGCCTGCAGAAGGGGCAGTGCATGAACTCCAACCCTCCTCACAGCAGACTCATAAGCATCGCTGGGCTTCTTTCGCCCCACGAAGCAGCCCCAAGCATAGGCGATGACCATGGGCACGGAGACCCGGGGGACCACAACTTGTGGGCTGCTGCTGCAATCCAACCACTAGATGTGGGGATTGGCTCATACATGCACGCCCTACGCGCGCGTCGCGCGCATAGACGCAGGTGACACGCGACCGGCCAGCCGCGCCGACCTCGTACGTCCTCGACGGCACCGCCGAACACGCCGGGTCGACCTCACCAGCCGCATCCGTACACGCTCAGCCGTATCGCCGCGACACATGCGGAGATACCGTGGGCGCGGCGAGGAGGGGACGTGGGACTCCCGCACAGATGAGGGCTGGTCCCGGGGCAGGAGAATGCCGGATGGCAGACTGGGCCAACAGCCCCCGAGGCGATCACCCCGGCGGTGAAGAGTACAGCAATGGGCGCTTTTGCCCGCCAGGTGGAGCGGTAGCCAATACACCCGGACACATGATCGCGTCAGCCGATACGCGATTTTTCACTCGAACGTGTGTTTGGCGCAACCTTTCGAAAGCAACTACCGTTGTCCAGCAGGGAGACCATCGAGAGGGGCCGACGTGACCACCACCGCAGACAGTGCCGCCATCACTGCCCAGGACCGCTCCCAGGGCCGACTGGAGCCGGTGCACGCGATGACCGAAGCCACGAACCCTGAGGGGCACAAGCGCTCCCTGCCGGGACGACCTCCCGGCATCCGGGCGGACAGTTCCGGACTCACCGACCGCCAGCGCCGTGTGATCGAGGTCATCAGGGACTCCGTGCAGCGGCGCGGCTACCCGCCGTCGATGCGCGAGATCGGCCAGGCCGTGGGCCTGTCCAGCACGTCCTCCGTCGCACACCAGCTGATGGCACTGGAGCGCAAGGGCTTCCTGCGCCGCGACCCGCACCGTCCGCGCGCGTACGAGGTGCGCGGTTCCGACCAGGCCGCCTCCGTGCAGCCCACGGACACCGCGGGCAAGCCGGCCGCGTCGTACGTCCCGCTGGTCGGCCGCATCGCCGCCGGTGGCCCGATCCTCGCCGAGGAGTCCGTCGAGGACGTCTTCCCCCTCCCTCGCCAGCTCGTCGGCGACGGTGAGCTCTTCGTCCTGAAGGTCGTCGGTGACTCGATGATCGAGGCCGCCATCTGCGACGGCGACTGGGTCACGGTCCGCCGCCAGCCGGTCGCCGAGAACGGCGACATCGTGGCCGCGATGCTGGACGGAGAAGCCACCGTCAAGCGCTTCAAGCGCGAGGACGGCCACGTCTGGCTCCTGCCGCACAACGCGGCGTACGAGCCGATCCCCGGCGACGACGCGACCATCCTCGGCAAGGTGGTGGCCGTACTGCGCCGCGTCTGAGACCGCGCACCGCGTCGGGTGGGCCCATTGGCCCACCCTCTGACCGGGCCCCGGAACCCCTGCGCCGGTTCCGGGGCCCTGCGCTGTCCGGGCCCCGGTAGTTCCTGGGGTCTCCGATACGCGGTGTCGGGACGCGGCACTCCTGGTGCGGGGCCCAGTACTCCTGGCGTGGGGCCGGCCCACGGCTTCGTCTCCGCAGACCGGCCCCGAGGCTCAATCGGCTTCCGCCTGCTTCGCCACCGCGTCGATCGCCGCCAGCGACTTCCGCACCTGGTTACGTTCCGTCGTGTACCAGAAGTCGGGCAGTGACGCCTTCAGGTAGCTCCCGTAGCGGGCCGTCGCCAGACGCTGGTCCAGCACGGCGACCACACCGCGGTCGCCCGACGCCCGTACGAGACGGCCGGCTCCCTGGGCCATGAGGAGCGCGGCGTGGGTGGCGGCTACGGCCATGAAGCCGTTGCCACCCGCGTCCTCCACGGCCTTCTGGCGGGCGCTCATCAGGGGGTCGTCCGGCCGCGGGAACGGAATCTTGTCCATGACGACGAGCTGACAGCTGGGGCCGGGGACGTCCACGCCCTGCCACAGCGACAGGGTGCCGAACAGACAGGTCTTCGGGTCGGCCGCGAAGTTCTTGATGAGCTCGCCGAGCGTCTCCTCCCCCTGGAGGAGGATCGGGAACTCCGGGATCCGGGAACGCAGTTCCTCGGCGGCCAGCTGGGCGCCCCGCATGGAGCTGAACAGGCCCAGGGTGCGGCCGCCCGCCGCCTGAATGAGCTCCGTGAGCTCGTCGAGCATGTCCCCGCGGTCGCCGTCCCGCGCGGGACGCGCCAGGTGCTTGGCGACGTACAGGATGCCCTGCTTGCGGTAGTCGAAGGGCGAGCCGACGTCGATGCCCTTCCACTGCGGGATGTCATCACCTTCGGTGCCCTCGGGGGCGAGCCCGAGGGAGGCACCGACGCCGTTGAAGTCCCCGCCCAGCTTCAGCGTCGCGGATGTCAGGACCACCGAGCGGTCCGCGAAGAGCTTCTCCCGCAGCAGCCCCGAGACGGACATGGGGGCGACGCGCAGGGAGGCACCGAAGCGGTCGTGGCGCTCGTACCAGACCACGTCCCACTCGGAGCCGTTGGTGATCCGCTCCGCCACGTCGTGCACGTTCTCCACGGAGGCCAGCGCCTGCTTACGGACCGCGTCCTCGTCCTGGACGGACTTGTCGCGGGTCGTGCCGATGGCGGAGATGACGGTGCGGCACGCATCGCGCAGTGCCATCAGGGCGTAGCCGAGGTCCTCGGGGATCTCTTCCAGGCGGCCCGGCAGCGCGAGCTCCATCAGCCGCTCGAAACCCTCGGCGGCGGTCTGAAGCTGGTCCGCGGCCTTCTCGTTGACGAGTTTCGCGGCCCGGCGCACCGCACGGTTGACCTGGCCGGGGGTGAGCTCTCCGGTGGCGACTCCGGTGACGCGCGAGACCAGCTCGTGGGCCTCGTCGACGATCAGCACCTCGTGCTGCGGAAGGACCGGCGCGCCCTCGATGGCGTCGATGGCGAGCAGTGCGTGGTTGGTGACGATGACGTCGGCGAGCTTGGCGCGCTCGCGGGCCATCTCGGCGAAGCACTCGGCGCCGTACGCGCACTTCGAGGCCCCGAGGCACTCCCTCGACGACACCGACACCTGCGCCCAGGCCCGGTCCGAGATGCCGGGTGTGAGGTTGTCGCGGTCGCCGGTCTCGGTCTCGTCGGCCCAGTCGCGCACCCGCAGCAGGTCCTGGCCCAGCTTGCTGGTGGGCGCGGCCGCCTCGAACTGGTCGAAGAGGCCCTCTTCCTCGTCCTGCGGGACACCCTCGTGCAGACGGTGCAGGCACAGGTAGTTCGACCGGCCCTTGAGCATCGCGAACTCCGGGCGGCGGCGCAGCAAGGGGTGCAGCGACTCGACCGTTCTCGGCAGGTCGCGCTCCACCAGCTGGCGCTGGAGAGCCAGGGTGGCGGTCGCGACGACCACACGCTCCCCGTGCGCGAGCGCGGGCACCAGGTAGCCCAGCGACTTGCCGGTGCCGGTGCCGGCCTGGACCAGCAAGTGGGAGCCGTCGTCGATCGCCTCTGCGACGGCTTCGGCCATGGCCACCTGACCGGGGCGCTCCGTACCGCCGACGGCAGTGACGGCAGCATGCAGGAGTTCGGGGAGTGAGGGCTTCGTCATAGCGCGACCACCCTACGACCCAGCACTGACAAACGGGTGATCAAGGCGGGGACGGGGGACGGGATCAAGACCTTGGGCTCCTCGGTGGGGGTGGCTCGGATGGGCGGACGGGAGGGGGTGGGGCGGCTCTTGTTCCGGCCCGGCCGTCCACTGTGGCCGCGTCCGTTGTGACCGCGGGGGAAAGCCGGCGAGCGGTTGAAGAAATTGTTGTGGCGCGGGTGGGAACCGCGGCGGCGCGCGCCACGTTCAATGAGTGATGGCGCGATTACACAGCGCTACAACACATGCCGAAGGGACCGGTCTCGGACCATGAGGGCGGCTCGCTTGTCGGGCAGGTCGACCTCGGCGGAGAACCGGAAACCGGCAGTCAGGAAGGCGGCGATGGAGGGGGTGTTGCGAATGTCGGGTTCCGCGATGACGCGTGCGCAGGAGGGTCGCTGCGCGAGTACGAGATCGGCCACGGCTCGCAGGAGCAGACCGCCGAGACCACGCCCTCGGTCGGCGACGGCGCCGACCAGGAGGTGGAGCCCCGTGTCGTGAGGCCGGGCCGGGTAGTGGCGGGCCAGCGGATCCAGGTCCGCCCGGTAGATCTCCCAGTAGCTCATCGGCCTTCCGTCCAGCACGCCGATGCACGGCACGCTTCGTCCGTCGCCGGCCAGCTGGGACAGCACGTGGTCCTCGGTCACGCGCTGGGGCCCGGACAGCTCCCAGAACGCCGCAGCGGCGGGGTCGTTCATCCAGCGGCTGATGAGCGGAAGATCGCGTTCGACGCGCACGGGGACTAGGTGGAAGACGCCCGCGGGGGTGTCGGTCGGGCCCCAGTCGGCGACGCGGTCGAGGAGGTCGTCGGTCGGGAGAGCTGAGAGGACCGAGAGGCCGGAGGCCGCACGACTCGCGGCGGTGGATACGGAGGGCTGTGCCGTGCCCTGGCCCGGCCGTCGTGCTCCGTGACCGTCGGACACCTCGTCCGCGATGAGGGCGAGCAGTTCGTCCGGGAGCCGTAGGTCCATGGTGTCTTCGCCGGGGTCGCTCGCACCGGAATCCGCAGCGGGGTCCGCGTCGGCTCCCGTGCTGGAGTCGGCATCGGAACCTGCCTCGCAGCGGGCGTCGGAGCCGGCACCGGCGTTGACGTCGGCCGTGGCGGGGACAGCGGTACCGGCATCGGCTGCCGGATCAGCGGAAGGCACCAAACGCTCCTCTCAGGAAAGGGGGTGCGGCGTGTCCTCAGGAATGAAGCAGGAATGAAGGAGGTCGGTTGTGTCCAAGGATCGTCAGGTGGTCAGGAGTGCAAGGGGTTGGCGATGGTGACATAGACGGACTGGGTGTCGACCGGACCGACGAGTTCGTCGAGGCCGTGGAGCCGGGTCAGCAGGTTGGCCTTGCAGCGCAGCACGGGTGAATCGAGCAGCCGGGTCGGCAGCGAGGAACACAACCGGGCTGGACCGGCGGCGACGTTGCCGAGGAAACGGCGGAAGGCGGCGAGCAGCAGCCGCTCGTCGGCCAGCCCCTGGGAACCGAACGCGCCGATGAGGCCGAGGACGTTGTTGACCGCCAGGTAGTAAAGGAAGCGCTCGTCGGTGACCTCGTCGCAGACGAACGTGTCGCTCCGCTCACCGATGCCGGGCAGCCGGGCGTCGAGGTCCGCGCGCCGGGACTCCCGGAAGTAGTAGCCCTGGTTGTCACGGTAGCGGCCGCCCGCGGGCCATCCGTCGGCGTCCAGCAGGAGCAGGGTGTTCTGCTGGTGAGCCTCCAGGGCGATGCCGGCCTCACCGTCCAGCCACAGGACGGGACGCACGACGTGCTCGAGGTAGCGCAGGAACCACTCGGCAGCGACGGCTCCGCGGGGCCGGCCGGTCCGGCGGGCGAGACGCATGACGACTTCGGCCAGCCGGGACCGAAGGACCGGGCCATGGATCTCCGGACGGTCGGGAGCGGTTCCCGGCCGGGCAGGGGAGCACGGGCGCGGCGAGACGAATCCGGCGACGCAGGAGACATCGTCCGATGGGCTGAACGGGTTGTGCCGGATCACCACGTCCAGTCCGGGCAACGGGACGCCGCCGGAACCTCCGGAGCCATCGGAACTCCCGGGTCTATTGGGTTCCTTGGTTCCATCGGTTCCATGAATTCCGTCGACAGCGATCCAAGCCGGGTCGCGAACGATGTCGAAGCACGGATGCACGGCCCGCCACTGCTGCGCGAGTCCGCTGCGGAGCAGGCGGTGGACCTCGACGCCGCGGTGGAGTTCCTTACGGAGGTTCTCGCGACGGGAGTTGGTGATACGCAGGCCCAGCGACAGCTTGAGCATCGCGGGGGCACCGGTTTGGTAGACGGTTCGTACGGAGGAGGTGGGGTGCCAGGGAGTGCCGTGGGCGCCGAGGTCGCGGAGCAGTCCGCTGTCGAGCAGGGCAGCGGTCTGCGGACGGTGCCGGATCTCGCGTGCCTGCCAGGGGTGCAGGGGCAGTAGGGCGTATCCGTCCGGCTGAGGCACGTCTCTCCCGGCCAGGCGTGCGGTGAGTCGAGCCGCGGCGACAGGGCGGCCGCGTTCGGTCCAGGCGGAGTCGGTGGCGAGGACGGAAGGATCGACAGCGATCCAGTGCAGGGGGAAGGAGCCGCGCAACTCGGGCGAGTACAGCCGTGCTTCCGCCTCGGAGAGACCCTCGCGGCTCTTCGGGGTCGGATGCAGGGGGTGTCCGAGGACGAGTGACTGTTCCGCAGCCAGGAAGAGGTCGGGGCCCTCGTCCGGGGAGTCACGGTGGTCGCTGGGGAAGGAGAGGAATGAGGTGACGCGGCGGAGAGAGTCGGCGACACCCGCGACGAGTTCTTCGCCGTCGACGCCGCGGTCGCCGTGACCCTGCCCGGGGCCATAGCCGTTGCTGTAGCCGTCTGCGGAGGTCTCCCTGGAGAGCAGGGCGGCGACCGTGATGGCGTCGGCCGGTGGGGCGTGGTCGGGAGCGTCGGCCAGGCGCGGGAGGCCGAAGCGGTGCCAGCCCGTCGGGGACCAGTAGCGGACGGGGACGAGCAGGGCCGTGGCGCTGGCGGGTAGGGGGATGCGGAGGACGCCGTCGGCGGGGGCGGGCTGGTCGGTCTCGCGCACCCAGCAGCGCAACAGCGTCTCGACGGCTGCTGCCTGGGCGACGATGTGCGGCTCGGGGTGCTCCAGGGGGTCGGCGATGCCCCCGCCGACTCTGAGCTCGCCACCCGGCACCTCATCACCGTCCTGCACCTCGGCGGACTGCCCCGCCCCAGGCCTCTGACACGGGACCGCCGGGTTCGCAGAGACTCTCGGGTTCGCCGAGTTCGCCGAGTCCACCGAGTTCGCCGACACCCCCAACGCCCGGACATCAGCAGAGCCTCGTCCCAGCGTCGTGGGGTGGTCGTCGGGCGTGGGGATGGCGTTCAAGACAGGTACCTCGTTGGGTGGTTCCGGGACGGCGTGGTTGGAGGGTCACGGCATGAGCTCCCACGGCAGTGAGGCTCACGGCCATGAGCGCTCGCGGCATTGAGGCTCACGCCGTCTACGGCGCTGCTGCCGCGCCCCCAGCACATCGAGCCGCCGCCCGGACGGCGTCGGCCAGGCGGTCCTGCACGGCGGCCGCCTGTTCGTCGGTGATCGTCAGGGGCGGCAGCAGCCGGACGACGCCGGCGTGTCGGCCGCCGAGTCCGACGATGAGGCCTCGCCGCAGGCACTCCCGCTGGACCGCGGCCGCCAGTTCGGGGGCGGCGGGAAGAGGCTTTCCCGCAGTCCCGGTCGCCTGCCCAGCCCCTTCGGTCTCGCCCTCCGGGTCCACGAACTCCACCCCGATCATCAGCCCCCGCCCCCGCACATCCCCCACGCACGGAAAGTCCCCGATCAGCCCTTGGAGTTGACTCAGCATGCGCGCCCCGAGAGTCGCCGCGCGTTCGGCGAGGTGGTTTTCCCGGACGTGGGTGAGAGTCGCCGTGCCGGCGGCCATGGCGAGTTGGTTGCCGCGGAAGGTGCCGGTGGGGGCGCCGCGTTCCGGGACGTCGAGGTCGTCGTGGTGGACCACGACGGCCAGCGGCAGGCTTCCTCCGATGGCCTTGGAGAGGACCATCACGTCGGGGGTCACTCCGCTGTGCTCCACGGCCCAGAAGGCGCCGGTCCGCCCGACGCCCGTCTGGATCTCGTCGGCGATCAAGGGGACGGACCGGTCGGCCGTGAGCTGCCGCATGCGCCTGAGCCAGGCGTCCGGTGCGGAGATCACCCCGCCCTCGCCCTGGACGGGTTCGACGATCATCCCGGCGGGGAGCGAAGCGCCCGGCCCGCAGTCGTCGAGGACGGACTCGGTCCAGCGGGCGGCGAGGTCGGCCCCGCGCTCGCCCCCGAGGCCGAAGGGGCAGCGGTAGTCCTGCGGGTAGGGCAGACGGGTGACCCGTACGTCGTGGGCGCTGTCGGACGCGTCGAACGCCCCGGCCGTCCTTCCGTGGGAGGCGCCGGTGAACGCGATGAGGCCGGTCCGGCCGGTCGCCGCGCGCACCAGTTCGCAGGCGATCTGCACGGCGTCGCTGCCGGCTGGTCCGCAGAACCGCACGCGGGCCCGGTCGGCGAGCCCCGGGGGCAGGGTGCGGAGCAGCTCGGTGATGAAGGCGTCCCTTACGGGGGTGGCCAGGTCGAGGGCGTTCAGGGGCGCGCCGGAGTCGAGGACCTTGCGGATGGCTTCCAGGACGACCGGGTGGTTGTGCCCGAGGGCGAGCGCGCCGGCGCCGGAGAGGCAGTCCAGGTAGCGGCGGCCGTCCGCGCCCTCGATGGTCAGTCCCCGGGCCCGCACCGGCACGATCGGCAGGGCGCGGGCGTAGGTGCGGGCCGCGGACTCGCGCGCGGACTGGCGGCGCGGAATCCCTTCGTGCCCGGCGCGCGCTCCCGGGGTCGTGCCGTCGACAGCACCGGGGAGGGCCCTCACCGGCATACGCCCCACAGCGGCCTCCTCGGACGCACATCCCCTATGGGTGGATTCCGCCACGACTTCCCTGACCTCCCACTGGGCACGGGCACAGAGGACCCGCACGCAGACAGCAGGCCACCCACCGCTACAACCCCGGTCCGCTCACCGGGTTACGGGTTGCCTCAAGATCCTTTCCGTGACGGAACTGTTGCGGTTCCGTCGGGCCGCCCCCACAGCCACCGCATAGTGTGTGGTGCCGTTCCCGGACGCCGTGAACTCGGCCTGAACTCCCCATGAGTCGGCGGAAACCAGGGCCTGAGCACCGGTTCGTCCATGTTCGTACACATCAGGGGGAGTCACATCATGCGATCCATACGTCCGTCGTCCATCGCCGGCCGAGGAGGGAGGGCGCGCCGCAGGAACTCCCCCGTGCTGGCCGCCGTTGCCCTCGCCTCGGCGCTCGCGCTGACCGCCACCGCCTGCGAGTCGGGCGACGCCGCGGCGGGCGGTGAGCCCTCCGCGTCGGCCGGCTCCCCCGACGACGGCAAGCTGAGGATCCCGGACGACATCAGGGACCGGCTCCGCGAGCACGGGATCGACATCGACAAGTGGAAGAACGGCGCCTGGAAGAACTGGGACCGGGACGACTGGCTGCGCGAGGCCAACGAGTACATCAACCCGATCATCGAGGGTCTCTGGGACCCGGACCGCATGCGGGACGCGGAGGAGCCCGACCAGGGCGTCGACGACAGCGACCTCTCCGGTGACCAGGGAGTGACCGATCCCACGCCCGAGCCGGTCGAGGCCCAGGCGGTGCCGCCGTCGTACCACGCCAACGCGCCCACGGCCGGAAAGGTGTTCTTCGACTCCCCCAAGGGCTCGGCCGTCTGCTCGGCGACGGTGGTGAAGGACCCGGCCCACCCGGGCAAGTCCAACCTCGTGTGGACGGCGGGCCACTGCGTGCACGCGGGTAAGAAGGGCGGCTGGTACCGCAACATCGCGTTCGTGCCGTCGTACAACGACGACGGCAAGCCGGTCGCGGAGCTGGAGAACGCCACGAGGGAGGACGTCGCTCCCTACGGCGTCTGGTGGGGAGACTGGGCGCAGACCTCGGACCAGTGGATCGAGCAGGGCGGCTCGACGGGCGGGGACGGCGCGCCCTACGACTTCGCGGTCATCCATGTGACGCCAGAAAAGGGCAGCGGCGGCAAGTCGCTGGAGGAGACGGTCGGTTCGGCGCTGCCGGTCGACTTCAAGGCTCCCGCCGTACCGAGGGTGAAGAGCGTCACGGCGATCGGCTACCCGGCCGCGCCGCCGTACGACGGGCAGAAGCTGTACCGGTGCCAGGACCAGCCGGGCCGGCTGTCGGTCACCACGTCGGATCCGACGATGTACCGCATCGGCTGCACGATGACCGGCGGTTCGTCGGGCGGCGGCTGGGTCGCCACGGGCTCGGACGGCAAGCCGGCGCTGGTGTCCAACACCTCGATCGGCCCGGTGACGTCGGGCTGGCTGGCCGGTCCGCGCCTGGGTGAGGCGGCCAAGGGCGTCTACGACTCGGTCAGCGAGAAGTTCGCGGGCCGCTGACGGCCGGCTGCTCACAGTCGGCGGTGGGGTGGCACGCCTGGTGCACCGGCAGCGCGCCCGGTGCACCGGCAACGCACCGGGCACCGACAACGCACCGGCGCACCGGCCCGTGGACTCACGGAAACCTTCACCACCCCACCCCGGTACACCCTCAACTCCACGGGCATAGTGGGGTTTCGCGCCGGGGGCACCGGCGCTCACACCAATGACATGCACACGCAGCACCACACTGTCACGCACCAACGGGGGTCATCGCACCATGCGTTCCACACGTACGCCCGCGGCACCGAGGCGCGGGCGGCGCACCGTCCTCGCCGCCGCCGGGCTCGTCGCCGCCCTGGCGCTCACCGTGACCGCCTGTGAGGGTTCGGCGGACTCGGCGAGCGACAAGCCCGACGCCACCACCTCGCAGGCCGCGGACGCCGGCGGCAAGGTCGAGATCCCGGCCGACCTCGCCGGCAAGCTCAAGGAGCACGGGATCGACGTCGACCGGTGGAAGGACGGCGGCTGGAAGGACTGGGACAAGGACAAGTGGCTCAGTGAGGCCAAGGACTTCGTCAACCCGGTGATCGAGGGCCTCTGGAAGCCGGAGCGGATGCAGTCCGCGAAGGAGGCCGACAAGACGGTCACGACGAAGGACGCGTCGGCCGGCCAGGGCATCAGCGACCCTGATCCGGCCCCGGTCCGGGCGCAGGCCGAGAAGACGCCGTACCACCGGAATGCCGCCCCGGTCGGCAAGGTCTTCTTCGACTCCCCCGACGGCCCGGCCGTCTGCTCCGGCACGGTGATCAAGGACGTCAATCACCCGGGCAAGTCCAACCTGGTGTGGACGGCCGGCCACTGTGTGCACGCCGGCGGCAACGGCGGCTGGTACCGCAACCTCGTGTTCGTCCCGGCCTACAACGACCTCGGCAAGTCCGAGGCGGAGCTGAGCAACGCGAACCCGACGGAGGTCGCCCCGTACGGCAACTGGTGGGCGGACTGGGCCTCGACCTCGAACCAGTGGATCCAGGGCGGCTCGGAGACGGGGGGTGAAGGGGCGGCGTACGACTATGCCGTGCTGCACGTGAAGCCCGAGCAGGGTGCCAAGTCCCTGGAGGAGACGGTCGGGGCCGCGCTGGACGTGGACTTCTCCGCGCCGTCCGCGGCCGAGGCCGCCAAGATGGGCGCCTGGGGCTACCCGGCGGCGCCGCCCTACAACGGGCTGAAGATGTTCAAGTGCGTCGACGTCCCGGGCCGGTTCTCGCTCAGCCCGAGCCTGCCGACGATGTACCGCATCGGCTGCTCCATGACCGGCGGTTCGTCCGGCGGCGGCTGGTTCCGGGTGCTGAACGGCAAGTCCGTGCTGGTCTCCAACACCTCGATCGGCCCGGCCGACAACACCTGGCTGGCCGGCCCGCAACTGGGCCGCGACGCCGAGGCGCTCTACCAGAACATGAGCAAGACGTACGGCGGTCGCTGACCGGGGCATGCTGAAGGCCCGCTCCCTGCGGACAGGGTGCGGGCCTTCTCACGTCAGGCCCGTCTCACATCAGGGCCTCAAGCCGTCAGAGCGCCGGCGCCGGGACGTACGGCGCGAGCTCCGCCGCCAGTTCCTCGTGCACCCGCACCTTGAGCAGGGTGCCCTCCGGAGTGTGCTCCTTGGAGAGGATCTCGCCCTCGTCGTGGGCACGAGCGACCAGCTTGCCGTGCGTGTACGGCACGAGCGCCTCGATCTCGACCGACGGGCGCGGCAGCTCGTTGTCGATGAGCGCGAGCAGCTGGTCGATGCCCTGGCCGGTGCGGGCCGAGACGGCCATGGACCGCTTCTCGACACGCAGCAGCCGCTGGAGCGTCAGCGGGTCGGCCGCGTCCGCCTTGTTGATCACGACGATCTCGGGCACGTCGGTGGCTCCGACGTCCCTGATCACCTCGCGCACGGCGGCCAGCTGCTCCTCCGGGTTCGGGTGCGAACCGTCCACCACGTGCAGGATCAGGTCGGACTCACCGACCTCCTCCATCGTGGAACGGAACGCCTCGACCAAGTGATGGGGCAGATGGCGGACGAACCCGACCGTGTCGGCCAGCGTGTACAGCCGGCCGCTCGGGGTCTCGGCCCGGCGCACGGTCGGGTCGAGGGTCGCGAACAGGGCGTTCTCGACCAGCACGCCCGCGCCCGTGAGGCGGTTGAGCAGCGAGGACTTGCCGGCGTTGGTGTAGCCCGCGATGGCGACCGAGGGCACCTTGTGGCGCTTGCGCTCCTGGCGCTTGATCTCGCGGCCGGTCTTCATGTCCGCGATCTCCCGGCGCATCTTCGCCATCTTCTCGCGGATCCGTCGCCGGTCCGTCTCGATCTTGGTCTCACCGGGACCACGGGTGGCGAGGCCGCCGCCCTTGCCGCCGCCCATCTGCCGGGACAGCGACTGACCCCAGCCGCGCAGCCTCGGCAGCATGTACTGCATCTGCGCGAGCGCGACCTGCGCCTTGCCCTCTCGGGACTTGGCGTGCTGGGCGAAGATGTCCAGGATCAGGGCGGTCCGGTCGATGACCTTGACCTTGACGACGTCCTCGAGGTGGATCAGCTGGCCCGGGCTGAGCTCACCGTCGCAGATGACGGTGTCCGCGCCCGATTCGAGGACGATGTCACGCAGCTCCTCGGCCTTGCCGGAGCCGATGTACGTGGCCGCGTCGGGCTTGTCGCGGCGCTGGATCACACCGTCGAGCACCAGCGCACCGGCCGTTTCCGCGAGGGCGGCGAGCTCCGCGAGGGAGTTGTCCGCGTCCTGCACGGTTCCCGTGGTCCAGACGCCGACGAGCACGACCCGCTCCAGACGGAGCTGTCGGTACTCGACCTCGGTGACGTCCTCGAGCTCGGTGGAGAGGCCCACCACACGGCGCAGGGCCGCGCGGTCGGAGCGGTCGAACTGGTCGCCGTCCCGCTCTCCGTCGATCTCGTGGCTCCAGGCGACGTCCTCTTCCATCAGGGCATCGGCCCGAAGACCCTCGGGGTGGCTGTGCGCGAAGCGCTTGGTGTCCTGGGAAGGGGAAGAAGAGGAGGTCATTGGATCCTTAACGTAGCTGGGAAACCGTTTACGGCGACGGAGCCCTGCGAGCTTTCGTCACCGGTCATAACGCGCGAGCACTCCGGGAGATTCCCGGCGCTCCGTGCCGCGCCGACCTGAAGATAGTCGCACGGCACGGGGCGTCTCGTCACCGTGTTATCGAGCGGCTGCTTGCGCGGGCGCAGCGGCTTTCGCGGGCGCAGCGGCCTTCGCCGTCGCGGCCGGCTTCCAGTCCGGGTGCCCCGGCATCGGCGGGGTCTTCTCCCCGTACAGCCAGTCCTGGAAGAAGCCGTCCAGGTCGCGCCCGGAGATCTCGGCGGCGAGCCGGACGAAGTCCTCCGTCGTGACGGTGTCGTCCCGGTACCGGCCGGCCCAGGCGCGTTCCAGGCGTTCGAAGGCCGGGCGGCCGATCTCCTGGCGCAGGGCGTACAGGACGAGCGCGGCGCCGCCGTAGACGTTGGGCCGGAAGATGCTGGTCTTGCTGCCGGGCTCGGGAACCTTCGGGGCGGCGGGTGGTCCGCCGGACGCGCGCCAGCCGTCGGAGGCGCCGTACGCGGCCTTCATTCGGTCCCGCATCGGCTTGCCGGCCTGCTCCTCGGCGTACAGCGCCTCGTACCAGGTGGCGTGTCCCTCGTTGAGCCACAGGTCGGACCAGGTCCGGGGACCGATGCTGTTGCCGAACCACTGGTGGGCCAGCTCGTGAACCATGATCGACTCGACGTACCAGGCGGGGTGGACGGACTCGGTGAACAGCTCCCGCTCGAAGAGGGAGAGCGTCTGGGTCTCCAGTTCGAAGCCCGTGGAGGCGTCGGCCACGAGAAGGCCGTACGTCTCGAAGGGGTAGCGGCCGACCTTGCTCTCCATCCAGGCGATCTGCTCCGGGGTCTTGTCCAGCCAGGGTTCGAGCGCCTTGCGGTGCTTGGCCGGGACGACGTCCCGTACGGGCAGCCCGTGCGGGCCGGTGCGGTGCAGCACGGTGGAGCGGCCGATGGAGACCTGGGCGAGCTCGGTGGCCATGGGGTGCTGGGTGCGGTACGTCCAGGTGGTCGCCCCGCCGGACCTGTCCACCCCGGCGGGCAGGCCGTTGGCGACGGCCGTGTGACCGTCGGGTGCGGTGACCCGGATGGTGAACATCGCCTTGTCTGAGGGGTGGTCGTTGCACGGGAACACCAGGTGCGCGGCGTCGGCCTGGTTGGCCATGGCGAGACCGTCCGCGGTGCGCACCCAGCCGCCTTCGCGGCCCTTGGCCGGCGCGGGGTCACTGGTGTGCCACACGGTGATCCGCATCCAGTTGCCGTCCGACACGGAGTCCTGGGGCGTGATCACCAGGTCCTCGCCGGCGGTGCTGAAGGTGGCGGGCTCGCCGTCGACCTCGACCGCGTGGACCGTGCCGTGGGCGAAGTCCAGGTTGACGCGGTCCAGGTCGGCGGTGGTCCAGGCGTCGATGGTGGTCACGGCCCGCAGCGGCTCGCTGTTGCTGCCGTGATACGTGAAGGAGAGGTCGTACGACGCGACGTCGTAGCCGGGGTTGCCCAGGTAGGGGAAGAGGCGGTCACCGACGCCGAGCGGGACGACGGGGGCGCTCGCGGCGACCAGGCAGACGGAGACGGCCGAGGCAAGCAGCGCCGCGGACGTCCGCCGACGACAGGAACGGGTACGGGTGTGGGGGGTGAGGCGCATGCGTCACGGCTATCAGCGCGCGCGTGCGCGACGCGGGCGACGCGCGTCCGGCCCACCCGAACCGGGGACCGAGGCCTGCGCCGGGTGCCGCCCTACGTCAGATGACCGACGCCCGCGCGCCCAGCCGACCCTCGTCCGGTGCTCGGCGCTCGGGGAGCCAGCCGACCCTCGTCCGGTGCTCAGCACCCGGGGACCCAGCCGGCCCGCGACCGGCGCCCGGCGCCCGGCGCCCGGCGCCCGCGCGCTCTCAGCCGA
>KE354276.1 GCA_000415505.1 Streptomyces afghaniensis 772 | reverse complement strand
GCGGCGGGCGGCGGCCACGGCGACCGCGCACGCGCCCGTGCCGCACGAGCGCGTCTCGCCGGCGCCGCGCTCGTGCACGCGCAGCGCGACGTGCCCGGGACCCCGGTCGACCACGAACTCGACGTTCACGCCGTCCGGGTAGGCGGCGGCCGGGCTGAAGGGCGGCGGCGACAGCAGGTCACCGGCATGGGACAGGTCGTCCACGAAGGCGACCGCGTGCGGGTTGCCCATGTTCACGTTCCGCGCGGGCCAGCTGCGCTCGCCGACGCTCACCGTGACGTCGCCCTCGGGGAGCAGCGCCTTGCCCATGCCCACGGTGACGTCGCCGTCCTTGGCGATGTGCACGGTCTTCACACCCCCGCGCGTGGCGACGGCGAGGTCCCCTTCGGCGACGTGTCCGGCGCGCTGGAGGTAGCGCGCGAACACCCGCACGCCGTTGCCGCACATCTCCGCGATCGAGCCGTCCCCGTTGCGGTAGTCCATGAACCACTCCGCCTCGGGCGCCATGCGCTTCGCCTCGGGATGCGCCGCGGATCGCACCACGTGCAGCAGTCCGTCACCACCGATGCCCGCGCGGCGATCGCAGAGGGCTGCGACGGCGGCCGGGGGCAGGTCGATGGCGTTCTCGGGGTCCGGGACGATCACGAAGTCGTTCTCGGTGCCGTGGCCCTTGAGGAAGGGGATCCGCGTGCTCATTCCTCGATCGTACGGTCTGCTCCGCGGGTCGGGCCGAAGGAGGGTGCCAGGGGGTTCGGGCCGTAAGTTCGTGCGGGTGCGTCGTGGCTTGTCGCGCAGTTCCCCGCGCCCCTTATGGGGCGCGCTTCAGCGGAGCCGTGCTACCCGCCAGACCGCCAGCACGACCACCGCTGCCACCATCACGGCATACGCGAGGACGACGCGCCAGTCCGGTCTGCGGCCCGAGCCCTTGGCCGGCAGGCCCGGCAAGGTGTAGCCCACGCGGCGGGCGGCCATCATGCCCCAGCCGGCCGCGCACGAGCAGATCAGCAGCCCGAGCATGGCGATCACGGCCCCGCTGTCGCCGAAGTCGAAGGCGAGCGGGAACGCGAACATCAGGGAGCCGAGCGCGGCCAGGCTCACGATGGGCGCGAGCTGCCAGATGCGCAGCCGGCGCTGCGGGCGCAGCTCGACCTCGACCTCGCCCGCGAACATCTCCTCGGGCTCGGGGCCGTCGTCCGTCACACCCTGCGTCTCGTCGGGCCCGTCGGAGCTGAGACGGTCCGACTCCTGCTCCGGTCCGTCCCGGTGCTCCGGGTCGTCCAGGCGCTCGGGTACGTCCAGGCGCTCGGCATCCCGGCGCTCGGGTTCATCCCGGTCGGCGGTGATGTGATCGGTGCCTTGTGCGGTGTCGCGAGGGCCGGCCTCCATCGCCACGCGCCCTCCCAACTAGGACTCAACTCGGTCGATCGAAGCTCGATGATGGCACGCCGCCGCAGGCCCGGATGACGGCCTGGGCGTCCCGATGCCATGACGTGATCAGGCTGTAACCGGTCGTTCGACCAAAGACAGCGCGAGCTGCGGAAGTTCCGTGAGATCGGCCGCAGCCCCACTCAACCAGTGCACCCGGGGATCGCGCCTGAACCATGAATCCTGACGGCGCGCGAAGCGCTTGGTGGCACGCACGGTCTCGGCCCGCGCGTCCTCCAGGGTGCACTCCCCGGCGAGCGCCGCGAGCACCTGCTGGTAGCCGAGCGCGCGTGAGGCGGTACGCCCCTCGCGCAACCCTTGCGCCTCCAGTGCGCGCACCTCGTCCACGAGGCCGGCCTCCCACATCCGGTCGACCCGGCGCGCGATGCGCTCGTCCAGCTCGGGCCGGGCCACGTCGACGCCGATCTGGATCGTGTCGTACACGGAGTCGTGGCCGGGGAGGTTGGCAGTGAAGGGCCTGCCGGTGATCTCGATCACCTCCAGGGCCCGGACGACCCTGCGGCCGTTGCTCGGCAGGATCGCCCGCGCTGCCTCGGGGTCGGCGGCGGCCAGCCGGGCATGCAGCGCGCCCGGGCCGCGCAGCGTGAGTTCCTTCTCCAGGCGGGCGCGGACCTCGGGGTCGGTGCCGGGGAACTCCAGGTTGTCGACGGCTCCGCGCACGTACAGCCCGGAACCGCCGACCAGGATCGGCCAGCGGCCCTCGGCGAGCAGGGCCTCGATCCGCTCGCGGGCCAGGCGCTGGTACTCGGCGACGGACGCCGTGACGGTCACGTCCCAGATGTCCAGGAGGTGGTGGGGTACGCCACCGCGCTCTTCGGGCGTCAGCTTGGCGGTGCCGATGTCCATCCCTCGGTAGAGCTGCATGGAGTCGGCGTTGACGACCTCACCGCCGAGACGCTGGGCCAGGAAAACGCCCAGATCGGACTTTCCGGCCGCAGTAGGTCCGACGACGGCGATGACGCGGGGGGCGGGGGGTGCACTGCTCACCGACCCAGTCTCGCAAACCTCGAACCCTGCTCTCGAACGAGTTACGTGACGCCACGGCCCCGGGGTCGTTGCCCGTTGCGAGGTTCCTGCCGCCGGATCGCAGAGGCGGTGGCCCGGGTCGCGCAAACGGACGCACCGGGCGACGCGGGATTTCGCCCGCACGAGTAACGTATGGAGTGGATATGGGCGTTTTTGCACGACTTCTCCGGCGGTCCAAGCCCACGGAGGAGGCGGCGCCTGCCGCCGAGGCTCAGGCCGACAAGGCGCCGGCCGGGACCGAGGCGGAGGAAACGGCAGGGGCAGAGGCGGCGGCGAAGGGGGCTGACGGGGCAGCGGAAGCGGCCGAGCCGGCTGCTGAGGCGGCCGAGGGCACCGAGACCGAAGGCGTCGACATCCCCAAGCAGCAGTCCACCGACAAGGCGGCCGACAACGAGGCCGGCGAGGGCGCCCGCACGTGACCGCCCCGCGCGAGGGAAGGTGAACCATGGGTCTGCTGGACAACGTGAAGGCCAAACTGGGCCCGGCCAAGGGCAAGGTCTCGGACCTCGCACAGCGGCACGAGGACAAGATCCAGCACGGCCTCGACAAGGCCGCGCACGTCGTCGACAAGAGGACCAAGGGCAAGTACAGCGACAGGATCCAGTCGGGCACGGGCAAGGCCAAGGGCGCCATGGACCGACTCGCGCACAAGGGCGACAGCGGACCGGACGCGAGCGGCACGACGCCGCCGCCGGGCCCGGGCGGCACCATGCCGCCGGACACAGGCCGTACGGCACCACCTCGGGACACGGGCCGCACGGCACCGCCTCGGGACGCCGGAGGCACCGGCACCCCGCGCCGGACGCACCACCGCCCACTTC
>KE354275.1 GCA_000415505.1 Streptomyces afghaniensis 772 | reverse complement strand
CGTCTCCGGGGCCGTCCGACTGGGACGTCGATCGGCGCGGTGGGCGCGCTCGCGGCGTCGGTATCAACCTCGCCTTCCGCCAGTCCTTCCTCTCCTACGGCTCCGGCACCGGGGCGTTCGTCGCCTTCCTCGCCTTCTACGCGGTCTGCTTCGCGGTCACCTGGGCCGTATACCTTCGCCGTACGACTCCCCGGGTACCCGTCACGACGGCGACCTCGGAGGCGGAGCCGCAGCTCAGCTACGCCAGGGTGTGACGTAACACCGCCGACATCAAGCCGATCCGGGCCTGTCACGAGCCGTTGACAGGCTCGATCGGCATGTAGGTACGCCGTACCCACGAAGTACGACGACTCGAGTGCGGGACGAGAGCCATGTACGAGGAAGAACAGCGACCGGACCACGGACCCCTGGCGGGTTTCACCGTGGGCGTGACGGCCGCGCGCCGGGCCGACGAGCTGGGAACGCTGCTCCAGCGGCGCGGTGCCGCCGTCATGCACGCCCCTGCCCTGCGGATCGTGCAGCTCGCCGACGACAGCGAACTGCTGGGCGCGACGAAGGAACTCATCCGGCAGGTGCCGGACATCGTGGTCGCCACGACCGCGATCGGCTTCCGGGGCTGGGTCGAGGCCGCCGACGGCTGGGGACTCGGCGACGACCTGCTGTCACGGCTCGGCGACGCACGGATCCTGGCGCGCGGGCCCAAGGTGAAGGGCGCGGTCCGGGCCGCCGGGCTGACGGAGGAGTGGTCGCCGTCGTCGGAGTCCATGGCCGAGGTGCTCGACCGGCTGCTGGAGGAGGGCGTCGACGGACTGCGGATCGCGATCCAGCTGCACGGTGAGCCGCTGCCCGGGTTCGTGGAGGCGCTGCGCGAGGGCGGGGCCGAGGTCGTGGGCGTGCCCGTCTACCGGTGGATGCCGCCGGAGGACATCGCCCCGGTGGACCGCCTCCTCGACGCGACGGTCTCCCGGGGCGTGGACGCGCTGACCTTCACCAGTGCCCCGGCCGCGGCCTCCCTGCTCTCCCGGGCGGAGGAGCGCGGGATGCTCCCCGAGGTGCTGGAGGCCATGAGCCACGACGTGCTGCCGGCCTGCGTGGGCCCGGTCACCGCCCTGCCGCTGCAGTCCCGCGGCCTCGACACGATCCAGCCCGAGCGCTTCCGGCTCGGCCCCCTGGTCCAGCTCCTCTGCAAGGAACTGCCCGGCCGGGCACGCGCGCTGCCCATCGCCGGGCACCGGGTGGAGATCCGCGGCCACGCCGTCCTGGTCGACGACGACCTCAAGCCAGTGCCGCCCGCCGGCATGTCCCTGCTCCGCGCCCTCTCCCGCCGCCCCGGCTGGGTGGTCGCCCGCGCGGAACTCCTGCGCGCCCTGCCCGGCTCCGGCCGCGACGAACACGCGGTCGAGACGGCCATGGCCCGTCTCCGCACGGCCCTCGGCACGCCGAAACTGATCCAGACAGTGGTCAAACGGGGGTACCGCCTCGCCCTGGACCCGGCAGCGGACACGAAGTACGCGGACGCGTGAGCGCGTCCGCGGGTTGAGCGGGATACCGCCACGCCGAATCGCGACCGGCCCGCGCGAGGGGTTTCCGGCGCCGGAGTGGGCAGGCACTGTAAGAGGGAACGGTTTCCCAGCCCTCTCACTGGCACCTCACTGACCCTCTCGCGACCGGGGTGCACCCCTAGGCGGTGACAGGCACATGGCACTGGGTACGGCCACGGCCCCGTACGAGCTGCGATTCGATGCCGGGCGGATCTGCCTCGACCTGCTCTCCACCACGCATCCGGAGGAACGGCTCGGCTCCGTGGACGTGCTGCGCGCCTGGATCACCGGCTCCGGGCTGGTCCCGGCGGACACCGCCCTGGCACACGCCGACGCCGCCTGGCTGGCAGCCTTCCGCGAACTGCGCGGCCAGATCGACCGGTTGGTGCGCGGCTGGACGGGATCCGGAGCCCGGGCCTGCGACTTCGCGCTGGCGCGGGTCAACGACCTCGCCCGTACCGCGCCCCCCGCCCCGCGCGCCGTCCGCGGGGGAGACGGCGAGCTCGTACGGCAGTTGGACGGCCCGCCCGGCTGCGCCGCCCTGCTCGCGGTCATCGCCCGGGACGCCGTGGACCTGCTGACCGACCCCGTCGCCCGCGCGGCCCTGCGCCAGTGCGCGGGCGACAACTGCCCGATCGTGTACCTCGACACGTCCCGGGGGCGCAGGAGGCGCTGGTGCTCCAGCGAGGTCTGCGGGAACCGCGAACGGGTCGCCCGGCACCGCCGCCGCGCGGCACTCACCCGGGCTTAAGTCCCTTTTGCCCATCGGGCCAAGGGTGTTGAGTGGTCACTGCATTCAATTTCCCTGTCCTAAATGCGACTTCTGTGGACGCACTGTCGAAGTGATTTCGATTACATGCCGTTTACCTACGCACCCGTAGGGAAAGCCTGGCTTGATCTGGTCGATGTGGCGGAAATGTAAAGATCGCGGGGTGGGAATGTGCTCCCATGTCCCCCTCGTCACGTCACTTCGAAGAAATCTGTCACGCCACTTTGAACACCCAACGCCTCGTGTCCGTACGGCATGTGGAGCGACCGACTGGGGGAACCCCCGGACACCGGAGGTGGGCGTGCGCAAGGATTCCGTCGTGGCCAATGAACGTGCACCGAGGGCCCGACATCGCATGTCCCAGCCCTCGGAACCCGACGAGGAGCTGATGCGTGCGCTCTACCGCGAACACGCCGGACCCCTGCTTGCGTATGTCCTGCGCCTGGTCGCCGGAGACCGGCAGCGCGCCGAGGACGTCGTGCAGGAGACGCTCATCCGTGCCTGGAAGAACGCCGGTCAGCTCAATCGGGCGACCGGATCGGTACGCCCCTGGCTGGTGACGGTCGCCCGGCGCATCGTCATCGACGGCCACCGCAGCCGGCAGGCCCGGCCGCAGGAGGTCGACCCGTCGCCGCTGGAGGTCATCCCCGCGGAGGACGAGATCGACAAGGCGCTGTGGCTGATGACTCTCTCGGACGCACTCGACGACCTGACCCCCGCCCACCGGGAGGTGCTCGTCGAGACGTATTTCAAGGGGCGTACGGTCAATGAGGCGGCCGAAACCCTGGGCATACCCAGCGGCACCGTCCGCTCCAGGGTGTTCTACGCCCTGCGTTCGATGAAGCTGGCACTGGAGGAGCGGGGGGTGACGGCGTGATGAGTGTTTACGGGGGTAACCAGGGGTTCGGTACGGGAGGCATGGGTATGTCTGGACCCATGCAGGAATCTCCGGTGCCGAACGAGCACGAGACCGTCGGCGCCTACGCTCTCGGCATCCTCGACGACGCCGAAGCAACCGCCTTCGAAGCCCACCTCGCGACCTGTGAATGGTGCGCCCAGCAGCTCGACGAGCTGGCCGGCATGGAGCCGATGCTCGCCGCCCTCGCCGACCTGCCCGGCTCCGGCACACCCGCGATCGGCGAGTCGCTGTCCGCGAAGCCCCGGCCGCGCCTGGTGGAGAAGCTGGTCGACGAGGTCGCCGACCGCCGCGCCCAGAAGCGCCGCCGCAGCTTCTACATGGTGGCCGCGGCCGGCGCGCTGATCATCGGCGGCCCCTTCGTCGCGGTCGCGACGAACAGCGGCGGTGACGGCGGCGGCGCGGAGAACCGTCCGCTCGCCTCCAGCCCCGCCAAGGAAGCCTTCGACGGCATCTCCGACAAGATCACCGCCACCGACCCGAACACCAAGGTCTCCGCGACCGTCGCAGTCCAGAAGAAGGACTGGGGCACCGGAATGGTCCTGGAGCTGAAGAACGTCAAGGGCCCGCTCAAGTGCGCCCTCGTCGCGGTCGGCAAGAACGGCGAGCGGGAGACCCTCTCCTCCTGGTCCGTCCCGGAATGGGGCTACGGCCTCCCGGACGCCAAGTCCGAGAAGGCCAAGGAGCCCCTGTACGTCCAGGGCGGCGCCGCCTTCGAGCCGAACGAGATCGACCACTTCGAGGTAGTGACCTTCGACGGCAAGCGGCTGGTCGAGGTCGACGCGTAGCCTTACCGGGTCCCCTTCGCGTACGGTGGACGGCTGCCCAGCACGTCAGAAGGGGGCCCGGTGGCCGCTCAGGCTCAGCAGGAAACCGCGCTCGACTCCCTGAGAGACAGAGAGATCAGCGTCGAACAGGAACACCTGGACCGGGTGTACCGGCGTCTCGAGGAGAAGATCCACGAGGCCGAGTTCCTCATGAACGACGCGGCCCAGCGCGGCCAGGTCGGCACGCCCGGCGCGCTCGCCGAGCGGGACGCCCAGGTCTTCCGGGCCGGCATACACCTCAGCCGGCTGAACAACGAGTTCGAGGACTTCCTCTTCGGCCGCATCGACCTGCTGCGCGGCAAGGACGGCAAGAAGGGCCCGGACGGCGCGTACACCGCCGTGGAGCCCGCCGAGGGTGCGGTCCGGCAGGACAACACCGCCGACATCGCCGAGACGCTGCACATCGGCCGCATCGGCGTCCTCGACCAGGACTACGCCCCGCTGGTCATCGACTGGCGGGCCCCGGCCGCCGCTCCCTTCTACCGGTCGACGCCCGTGGACCCCGGCCGGGTCGTCCGCCGCCGGGTCATCCGCTCCAAGGGCCGCAAGGTCCTCGGCGTCGAGGACGACCTGATGCGCCCCGAGCTGACGGCCTTCCTCGACGGCCACGAGCTGCCCGTCATCGGTGACGGCGCCCTGATGGCCGCGCTCGGCCAGGCCCGCAGCCACACCATGCGCGACATCGTCGCCTCCATCCAGGCCGAGCAGGACCTGGTCATCCGCGCCCCCGCCGCCTCCGTGACGTACGTCGAGGGCGGCCCCGGCACCGGCAAGACCGCCGTCGCCCTGCACCGCGCGGCCTACCTCCTCTACCAGGACCGGCGCCGGTACGCGGGCGGCATCCTGATCGTCTCGCCGACCCCGCTGCTCGTCGCCTACACCGAGGGCGTGCTGCCCTCCCTCGGCGAGGAGGGCCAGGTCGCCATCCGCGCCATCGGCTCACTCGTCGACGGCGCCGAGGCCACGCTCTACGACTCCCCGGCCGTGGCCCGCGCCAAGGGCTCGTTGCGCATGCTCAAGGTGCTGCGCAAGGCCGCGCGCGGAGCCCTGGAGCTGAACGATTCACCGGAGCGGCTGCGCGTCGTCGCCTTCGGCCGCCGCCTGGAGCTGGAGGCCGAGCAGCTGGCGGACATCCGCCGCGCCGCCCTCGGCGGCACCGCCCCCGTGAACCTGCTGCGTCCCCGCGCGCGCAAGCTGCTCCTGGACGCCCTGTGGGAGCAGTCCGGCGCGGCGGGCCGGCACACCGACCCGGAGCTCGCCGCCGAGCTGCGCTCCTCCTTCGACGAGGACATCACCTCCGAAGACGCCTTCATCGCGTTCCTCGACGCCTGGTGGCCCGAGCTGACCCCGGCGGCCGTCCTGGACGCCATGGCCGACGAGCGGCGCCTCGGCCGCTGGGCCCGGCGGATCCTCAACCCCGGCGAGATCCGCAAGGTCGCCCGCTCCCTCAAGCGCGAGGGCCGTTCCGTGCACGACATCGCGATGCTCGACGAGCTCCAGGCGATCCTCGGCGCCCCCGCCCGCCCCCGCAAGAGGCGCGAACTCGACCCGCTCGACCAGCTCACCGGCCTGGAGGAGCTGATGCCGGTGCGCGAGGAGTCGCAGCGCGAGCGCGCCGAGCGCCTCGCGCAGGAGCGCACCGAGTACGCGCACGTCATCGTCGACGAGGCCCAGGACCTCACCCCGATGCAGTGGCGCATGGTCGGCCGCCGCGGCCGGCACGCCACCTGGACGGTCGTCGGCGACCCGGCCCAGTCCTCCTGGTCCGACCCGGACGAGGCCGCCGAGGCCCGCGACGAGGCCCTCGGCACCCGCCCGCGCCGCCGCTTCGAGCTCACCGTGAACTACCGCAACCCGGCCGAGATCGCCGAGCTCGCCTCGAAGGTGCTGGCCCTCGCCATGCCCGGCTCCGCGTCCCCGAAGGCGGTCCGCTCCACCGGCGTCGAGCCGCGCTTCACGGTCGTGGACCACACATTGGCCGAAACCGTCCGCGCCGAGGCGGCCCGGCTGCTGGAGCGAGTCGACGGCACGGTCGGCGTGGTCGTCGCGATGCAGCGCCGCGAGGAGGCCCGGCGCTGGCTCGCCGGACTCGGCGACCGGGTGGTGGCACTCGGCAGCCTGGAGGCGAAGGGCCTGGAGTACGACGCGACGGTCGTGGTCTCCCCGGCGGAGATCGCCGACGAGTCCCCGGCCGGTCTGCGTGTGCTCTATGTCGCACTGACCCGGGCCACCCAGCAGCTCACGGTCGTCTCGGCGGACCGGGACGAGCCGGACGCGGCGGGAGTACCGGACCTGCTCAGGGACTGATTCCGTCCATCCGGCGGACCGCGCCCCGATACCCACTCGTCGGCGAAATGAACTCCCGGTACGGGAATGGCCTTACGGGATCTGTTTGTTAGCCTGGATGTGGCACCGGCCCGATCCAAGCCCCCGGGCCCAACCATCGTCGCTACGAGCGACCACTTGCCGCGAGGCGAGCATGGCGGGTCGGTGCCGCCTGACTTCCGAAGAGACCCGCGTCCATCGTGACGTGGGTCTCTTTTTGCGGGCCTGTTCCGCGAACAAAACGTTCGCAATTGAGGGTGGCTACCTGCTACTCAGCGGTAGGTGCGACGATCGGACGGCACAACTCAGCGTCAGGTGAAAGCAGAGGAAGTCGGCCATGGCAACGGCGCCCAGCGTCTCCTACTCGATGACGGTCCGGCTGGAGGTGCCCGCGAGCGGAACCGCCGTCTCGCAGCTCACCACCGCCGTGGAGTCCTCCGGAGGCTCGGTGACCGGCCTCGACGTCACCGCATCCGGTCACGAGAAGCTCCGTATCGACGTCACCATCGCGGCCTCGTCGACCGCGCACGCGGACGAGATCGTCGAGGAACTCCGCGGCATCGAGGGCGTCACGCTGGGCAAGGTCTCGGACCGGACCTTCCTCATGCACCTCGGCGGCAAGATCGAGATGGCGTCGAAGCACCCCATCCGCAACCGTGACGACCTGTCCATGGTCTACACGCCGGGCGTGGCCCGCGTCTGCATGGCGATCGCCGAGAACCCCGAGGACGCCCGCCGCCTCACCATCAAGCGCAACTCCGTTGCGGTCGTGACGGACGGTTCGGCCGTGCTGGGCCTGGGCAACATCGGCCCGAAGGCCGCGCTGCCCGTCATGGAGGGCAAGGCGGCCCTCTTCAAGCGGTTCGCCGGCATCGACGCCTGGCCGATCTGCCTCGACACCCAGGACACCGACGCGATCGTCGAGATCGTCAAGGCGATCGCCCCGGGCTTCGCCGGCATCAACCTGGAGGACATCTCCGCGCCCCGCTGCTTCGAGATCGAGGCCCGGCTGCGCGAGGCCCTCGACATCCCCGTCTTCCACGACGACCAGCACGGCACCGCGATCGTCGTCCTCGCCGCCCTCACGAACGCACTGCGTGTCACGGGCAAGGCGATCGAGAACATCCGGGTCGTCATGTCCGGCGCCGGCGCGGCCGGTACGGCCATCCTGAAGCTGCTGCTCGCCGCGGGCGTCAAGAACGCCGTCGTCGCCGACATCCACGGCATCGTGCACGCCGGCCGCGAGGACCTGGTGGACGCCGCCCCGGACTCGGCGCTGCGCTGGATCGCCGACAACACCAACCCCGAGGGCCTGACCGGCACCCTCAAGGAGGCCGTGCGCGGCGCCGACGTCTTCATCGGCGTCTCCGCCCCGAACGTCCTGGACGGCGACGACGTGGCCGCCATGGCCGACGGAGCCATCGTGTTCGCGCTCGCGAACCCGGATCCCGAGGTCGACCCGGCAATCGCCCGTCAGACCGCGGCCGTTGTGGCCACCGGCCGTTCCGACTTCCCGAACCAGATCAACAACGTGCTGGTCTTCCCGGGTGTCTTCCGCGGTCTGCTGGACGCCCAGTCCCGCACGGTCAACACCGAGATGATGCTGGCCGCCGCGACCGCCCTGGCGGACGTGGTGACCGAGGACGAGCTGAACCCGAACTACATCATCCCGAGCGTCTTCAACGACAAGGTCGCGGGCGCGGTCGCCGGAGCGGTCCGGGAGGCCGCGAAGGCGGTCGGCGCGACGGCGGCGACCTCGCAGCCGTAGGGCGACAGCCCTGCGGACGGCTGTGAGGATTGCCACGACTGGCCTGGCAACGGCGCGTCGGGGAACCCGACTCCTCGGGCCGCCCTCTATCGTGTCGGCCAGGCTCAGGCCCTCTTTTCGTGTGACTCCCAAGGGTGTTCTCACGACTCCTGCGGGTGCCGGATTGGCTTTCCCGCCGCAGGTAGAGGCAGGATGCGTCCCTGGGCGCGAGGGTCTGACGACGGACCCGGGTCCGGGGACTCACGGAGGACCCTGGCAGCATCGGCTTCGATCTGACGCCTCAACGGCAAGATGAACACGGGAGTAACAACATGAACCGCAGTGAGCTGGTGGCCGCGCTGGCCGACCGCGCCGAGGTGACCCGCAAGGACGCCGACGCCGTTCTGGCCGCGTTCGCCGACGTGGTCGGCGACATCGTCTCCAAGGGGGACGAGAAGGTCACCATCCCCGGCTTCCTGACCTTCGAGCGCACCCACCGTGCCGCTCGCACCGCCCGCAACCCGCAGACCGGCGAGCCCATCCAGATCCCGGCCGGCTACAGCGTGAAGGTCTCCGCGGGCTCCAAGCTCAAGGAAGCCGCCAAGGGCAAGTAACCCTGCCGTTCGTACGCCCATGGTGTACGAACCACAGTGAGTGACATCAAAGGGGCGGCCACCCGAAACCGGGTGGCCGCCCCTTTGGGCATCACTGCACGTGCTATCCGAGAGCCTTGCCCGGCAGCTCGACCTTCGCGCCGAGCTCCACCAGCTTCTCCATGAAGTTCTCGTAGCCCCGGTTGATCAGGCCGATGCCGTGGACGCGGGACGTGCCCTGGGCCGCCAGCGCCGCGATGAGGTACGAGAAGCCGCCGCGGAGGTCGGGGATGACCAGATCGGCGCCCTGGAGCTTGGTGGGGCCGGAGACGACGGCCGAGTGCAGGAAGTTGCGCTGGCCGAAGCGGCAGTCGGAGCCGCCCAGGCACTCGCGGTAGAGCTGGATGTGCGCGCCCATCTGGTTCAGGGCGGAGGTGAAGCCGAGGCGGGACTCGTAGACCGTCTCGTGGATGATGGACAGGCCCGTGGCCTGGGTCAGGGCCACCACCAGCGGCTGCTGCCAGTCGGTCTGGAAGCCGGGGTGGACGTCCGTCTCCAGCGCGATGGACTTCAGCTGGCCGCCGGGGTGCCAGAAGCGGATGCCCTCGTCGTCGATCTCGAAGGCCCCGCCCACCTTCCGGTAGGTGTTCAGGAACGTCATCATCGAGCGCTGCTGGGCGCCGCGGACGTAGATGTTGCCCTCGGTCGCCAGCGCGGCCGACGCCCAGGAGGCGGCCTCCAGGCGGTCGGACAGGGCGCGGTGGTTGTAGCCGCCGAGCTGGTCCACACCGGTGATGCGGATCGTCCGGTCGGTGTCCATCGCGATGATGGCGCCCATCTTCTGCAGGACGCAGATCAGGTCCTCGATCTCCGGCTCGACAGCCGCGTTCGAGAGCTCGGTCACGCCCTCGGCGAGCACCGCCGTCAGCAGCACCTGCTCGGTCGCGCCCACGGACGGGTACGGCAGCCGGATCTTCGTGCCCCGCAGCCGCTGCGGGGCCTCCAGGTACTGCCCGTCCGCCCGCTTCTCGATCCGCGCGCCGAACTGCCGCAGCACGTCGAAGTGGAAGTCGATGGGCCGGCCGCCGATGTCGCAGCCGCCGAGGCCCGGGATGAACGCGTGGCCGAGGCGGTGCAGCAGGGGGCCGCAGAAGAGGATCGGAATACGGCTCGAACCCGCATGGGCATCGATGTCAGCGACGTTCGCGCTCTCCACGCGCGTCGGATCCATCACCAGTTCGCCGGGTTCGTCCCCCGGACGGACCGTCACGCCGTGCAGCTGCAACAGACCCCGTACCACCCGTACGTCACGGATGTCCGGAACATTGCGGAGTCGGCTCGGCGCGCTGCCCAGCAGCGCTGCCACCATGGCCTTCGGTACGAGGTTCTTCGCACCGCGGACACGGATCTCGCCCTCCAGCGGGGTTCCGCCGTGGACAAGCAGGACATCGTCGTTGACGGTCATGAATCTCGCGTTCCGTGGAGTCGGGCAGGGGCCAGGAGGGAAAGGGTAATCGCCCCCCACCCCCTTCCGTAAGCCTGAGTCAGACCCAGCCACGTCATAGATCTGTCACAACACGAACCGTTCCGTGCCGGGCACGTGGGGTCACGGTCACGCCCGTGCGCGTGGGACGCATCAGTGCGCCCGCCCGTCTCCCGCCGCCACCCTCAATCGAGGCCTTACCAGGCCGCATCCCTGATTCATGGCTGCGTTCACTCCCGTCCCCGCATTGCCTCCCCATGCGGAGGGAAGATGCGGGATCATGTCTGGCATGACCGAGGTGTCCTCGCTCACAGGGCGGCTGCTCGTGGCCACGCCCGCCCTGGCGGACCCGAACTTCGACCGAGCGGTGGTGCTGCTCCTCGACCACGACGAGGAGGGCTCTCTCGGTGTCGTCCTCAACCGCCCCACCCCGGTGGACGTGAACGACATCCTGGAGGGCTGGGGAGATCTCACCGGCGAACCCGGCGTCGTGTTCCAGGGCGGCCCGGTGTCGCTGGACTCGGCCCTCGGGGTCGCCGTCGTCCCCGGCGGCGCGTCCGGGGAGGCCGCACCGCTGGGCTGGCGCCGGGTGCACGGCGCGATCGGTCTGGTCGATCTGGAGGCCCCGCCGGAGCTGCTGGCCTCCGCCCTCGGCTCCCTGCGGATCTTCGCCGGATATGCCGGCTGGGGCCCCGGCCAGCTGGAGGACGAGCTGGTGGACGGCGCGTGGTACGTCGTGGAGTCGGAGCCCGGCGACGTCTCCTCGCCCTCCCCGGAGAGACTCTGGCGCGAGGTGCTGCGCCGCCAGCGCAACGAGCTGGCGATGGTGGCGACGTACCCGGACGACCCTTCGCTCAACTGATGTCTGTGACCTTCAGTACCCTTGGGCCTATGAGCACTCTCGAGCCCGAGCGCGGGACTGGTACGGGGACCCTCGTAGAGCCGACGCCGCAGACCTCCCACGGTGACGGTGACCACGAGCGCTTCGCCCACTACGTCCAGAAGGACAAGATCATGGCGAGCGCCCTCGACGGCACCCCCGTCGTGGCGCTGTGCGGCAAGGTCTGGGTGCCGGGCCGCGACCCGAAGAAGTACCCGGTGTGTCCCATGTGCAAGGAGATCTACGAGTCCATGGGCTCCGGCGACGACGACAAGGGCAAGGGCGACAAGTAGGCCCGACCCGCGTGGCGTAAAGCCTCCAGGGTGCGTTTTGTGCGCTCTGGAGGCTTTTGTGCTGTCCGGGCGTTGCACGGGATGCGTCTGCCGGTCACAGAGTGGTTGAGACCTCTTGTGGGCGTGTTCATGCAGTCCCTAGCCTCCGAGGTGTTGTGCACAGCGAAACCTTCATTGCGCATGTTGCAACACTCCTTCGGAGGAGCACTCCATGAAGCTGTCCGTCCGATGCACCGGGCTCACCGCGCTCACCGCGCTCGCCGCCCTCCTGGCCACCGCCTGCGCGCCCCAGACCGCCACGAACTCCTCCTCCGACAAGGACGAGAAGACCGGCACGCTGCGCGTGTGGCTCTTCCAGGAGGTCGGCAACACCCCCAAGGAGAAGGCCGTCGACTCCGTCGTCGCCGCCTTCGAGAAGGCCCACAAGGGCACCGAGGTCGACGTCGAGTACATCCCGATCGACACCCGCGCCCAGCGCGTCAAGGCCGCCTTCAACGACCCCGCCTCCGCCCCCGACGTGATGGAGTACGGCAACACCGACACGGCCGGGTATGTGAAGGACGGCGGACTCCTCGACGTCACGAAGGAGTTCGGTGACTGGAGCGAGGCGAAGGACACCGACCCGACGGCCAAGCAGTCGGTGACGGTCGACGGCAAGGTCTACGGCGCTCCCTTCTACGTCGGCGTCCGCGCCCTGTACTACCGCACGGACGTCTTCAAGGAGCTCGGCCTGTCCGTCCCGAAGACGATGGACGAACTGGCCTCCACCGCCCGCAAGATCCGCGCCGCGAAGCCCGAGCTGTACGGGCTGGTGGTCGGCGGTGCCTACACCTACGGCGCGATGCCCTTCGTCTGGGCCAACGGCGGTGAACTCGCGAGCGGCAAGGGCGGTTCGTACGCCTCCGGCATCGACAGCCCGCAGGCGCAGAAGGGCATCAAGGCGTACACGTCCCTGTTCGGCTCCGACAACTGTCCGGCCGCCAAGTGCGCGGGCATGGGCGGCAACGACACGATCTCGGCCTTCGCCGCGGGCAAGGCGGGCATGGCGATCGGCGGCGACTTCAGCCACACCGCCGTCGAGGCCGGGAAGGTCAAGGGCAAGTACGCCGTCGTCCCGCTGCCGGGCGTGAAGCCCGGCTCGATCGCACCGGCCTTCGCGGGCGGCAACAACATCGGCGTCCTGAAGAGCACGTCCCACCGCACGCTCGCGGTCCAGCTGATGGAGCAGCTCGCCTCCAAGAAGACCCAGACGGAACTCTTCGACGCGATGGGCTTCCTGCCGACCTTCACGGACGTCCGCCAACAGGTCGCGGCGGAGGAACCGTTCGTGAAGCCCTTCGTGCAGACCCTCTCGGCCGGCACGAAGTTCGTCCCCGCCTCACCCGCCTGGGCCCAGATCGACTCCTCGCTCGTCCTGCCCACGATGTTCCAGGAGATCATCACCGGCAAGAAGGACGTGGCCGCCGCGTCCGAGGACGCCGCACAGAAGATGAACACCGCGTTCGGCTCCGCCGGGTGAGCCGGGTGAACGACAGCAGGGAATCGCCTGGGGGCGAGACGGCTGGAGCTGGCTCGGGTGGGGGTGGTGCGGCTGGGGTCGGTGCGGCTGGAGCGGGTTCGGGCGGAGGCGACTCGGCCGGGGGTGGTTCGACCGGGGGCGACTCGGCCAGGGCTGGTTCGGGCGGGGCCGACTCGGTCGGGGCCGGGTCGGGTAAGGGCGTCTCGGACGGGGCCGATTCGGCTGGGGCCGTCTCGGCTGGGGCCGTCTCGGCTGGGGCCGTCTCGGCTGGGGCTGTTTCGGGCAGGGCCGTCTCCGCCGGGGTCGGTTCGGTCGGGGCCGATTCGGCCGGCGCTGGTTCGGCTGGGGGAGTCTCGGTTGGGACGGGTTCGGCTGGAGTCGTCTCAGCCGGGGGCGTTGCGGGCGGGGCCGTCTCCGCTGGGGCTGGTTCGGCCGGCGCCGGTTCGGCTGGGGCCATCCCCGCTGGGACTGGTTCGGGTGGAGGCGTCTCGGCTGGGACCGGTTCGGCTGGGGCCATCTCGGGCGCGGCCG
>KE354274.1 GCA_000415505.1 Streptomyces afghaniensis 772 | reverse complement strand
TCCCGCAGGTCCACGGCGCCCGTCACGTACTCCATCACGATCCACGGCAGCCCCTCGTGCTCCAGCACGTCGTGCACCGTCACCACGTGCGGGTGTCCGCGCAGCCCGGCCGCGTGCCGGGCCTCCGCCCGGGCCCGCGCGACCCGCGCCTCCCGCTCGTTTCCTGCCTCGGCAGGGTCGCGGAACACGATCTCCTTCAACGCGACCTCGCAGGCG
>KE354273.1 GCA_000415505.1 Streptomyces afghaniensis 772 | reverse complement strand
CCGGCAGTCCCGCTCGTGTCCGGCGGCTGGACACCCTGGCTGTATCTCGCGCCCGCGCTCGTCGTGCTCGGTGGGCTGCTCGTCTACCCCATCTATCAGCTCGGGCTGATCTCGTTCTTCGAGTACACGCAGGCGCAGGTCAGTGGTGGGGAACCGACCGTGTTCCGGGGGGTCGCGAACTACGCCGAGTTGTTCGGGGATCCGCAGTTCTGGCAGGTGCTGCTCGCCACCGTGCTGTTCGCGGCTGCCTGTGTGGTCTCCACCCTCGCGGTCGGCTGTGCTCTCGCCGTGCTGCTCACCCGCGTCCGGGCCGTACCGCGGCTCGCGCTGATGCTGGCCGCACTCGGCGCCTGGGCCACCCCGGCCGTGACCGGCTCCACGGTCTGGCTGTTCCTCTTCGACCCGGACTTCGGCCCGGTCAACCGGATGCTGGGACTCGGCGACCACTCGTGGACGTACGGGCGTCTCAGCGCCTTCTTCCTCGTCCTGCTCGAAGTGGTGTGGTGTTCCTTCCCGTTCGTGATGGTGACCGTCTACGCGGGGATTCGCGCCGTACCGGTCGAAGTGCTGGAGGCCGCCGCCCTGGACGGTGCCTCGCAGTGGCGCATCTGGCGTTCCGTGCTCGCCCCGATGCTCCGGCCCATCCTGGTCGTCGTCACCATCCAGTCCGTCATCTGGGACTTCAAGGTCTTCACCCAGATCTACGTCATGACGGGCGGCGGCGGCATCGCGGGCCAGAACCTGGTCCTGAACGTCTACGCCTACCAACAGGCATTCGCGTCCTCGCAGTACAGCCTCGGCTCGGCGATCGGCGTGGTGATGCTGCTGATCCTGCTCGCCGTCACGCTCGTGTATCTGCGGCTGCTGCGCCGGCAGGGGGAGGAACTGTGAACCCGCTTCGCGTTCGTGTGCGCCGCCCGGGGCGGCTGGCCGCCGAGGCCTCGGCTCTGCTGGTCGCGGTCGTTGTCGCCTTCCCCCTCTACTGGATGGTGCTCAGCGCCTTCAAACCGGCAGGGGAGATCGAGTCGAGCGAGCCCAGGCCATGGACCATCGCGCCTTCTCTGGACTCCTTCCGGCGGGTCTTCGGGCAGCAGGAATTCGGCCGTTACTTCCTCAACAGCCTCGTCGTCGCGGGCTGTGTCGTGATCGCGTCCGCGCTGATCGCGTTTCTCGCCGCGACCGCCGTGACACGATTCCGGTTCCGCCTCCGGACCACCCTGTTGATCATGTTTCTGGTGGCCCAGATGGTGCCCGTGGAGGCACTGACGATCCCCCTCTTCTTCCTCATGCGGGACTTCGGTCAGCTGAACACGCTGGGCTCGCTGATCCTGCCCCACATCGCCTTCTCACTGCCCTTCGCGATCTGGATGCTGCGGGGGTTCGTGAAAGCCGTTCCGGAGGCCCTGGAGGAGGCCGCCTACATCGACGGGGCGAGCCGGGCGCGATTCCTGTGGCAGATCCTTTTCCCGCTCGTCCTGCCGGGGCTCGTGGCCACCAGCGTGTTTTCCTTCATCTCCGCCTGGAACGACTTCCTCTTCGCCAAGTCGTTCATCATCAGTGACACGTCCCAGTCGACGCTGCCCATGGCGCTGCTGGTCTTCTACAAGCCCGACGACCCGGACTGGGGCGGTGTGATGGCGGCATCGACGGTGATGACGATTCCGGTGCTGATCTTCTTCGTGCTCGTGCAGCGACGGCTGGTGTCGGGGCTGGGCGGGGCGGTAAAGGACTGACGTGACTGAACTGATCCCGGCTCCCCGCAGCATCGTCTCCGGTTCCGGCGAGGTGCGTCTGACGGCGCACTCACAGCTCTACGCCGACACCGGCACACAGGGCGTCGGCCACTGGCTGCGCACCGCCCTCCGGCAGGCCACCGGCCTGCCGTTGCGCGAGGGGCGGGAACCCGGCGACGCCGGCGGCGACGGCATCGGACTCCAACTCGACCCGGGGCTCGGCCCCGAGGAGTACCGCCTCGTCAGCGACGGGAACGGCGTCCTCATCGAGGGCGGCAGTCCGGCCGGTGTCTTCTGGGGTGCCCAGACCCTGCGGCAGCTTCTCGGCCCCGACGCGTACCGCAGGGCTCCGCTCGGCCGCGACCGCGCCTGGGCCGTGCCGTACCTGACGATCCGGGACGCCCCCCGATTCCGCTGGCGCGGCCTGATGCTCGACGTCGCCCGGCACTTCATGCGCAAGGACGACGTCCTGCGCTGTCTCGATCTGATGGCGGCGCACAAACTCAACGTCTTCCACTTCCATCTGACGGACGACCAGGGCTGGCGCATCCAGATCGAGCGGCATCCACGGCTGACGGAGATCGGCTCCTGGCGGGCGCGGACGAAAACCGGCCACCGGGCCTCACCCCTGTGGGAGGAGAAGCCGCACGGCGGCTACTACACCCAGGACGACATCCGGGAGATCGTCGCCTACGCCGCCGAGCGGCATATCACCGTCGTCCCCGAAATCGACGTCCCCGGCCACTCGCAGGCCGCCATCGCCGCGTACCCGGAACTCGGCAACACCGACGTCATCGACACCACCGCCCTCTCCGTCTGGGACACCTGGGGAATCAACCCGAACGTACTCGCCCCCACTGACAACACCCTGCGCTTCTACGAGGGCGTCTTCGAGGAAGTGCTGGAGCTGTTCCCGTCGGAGTTCGTCCACGTCGGCGGCGACGAATGCCCCAAGGACCAGTGGCGGCGGTCCGAGACCGCCCAGGCGCGCATCAGGGAACTCGGCCTCGCGGACGAGGACGAGCTCCAGTCCTGGTTCATCGGGCACTTCGACGCGTGGCTTACCGCGCGCGGGCGCCGGCTGATCGGCTGGGACGAGATCCTTCAGGGCGGGCTCGCGAAGGGCGCGGCCGTGTCCTCCTGGCGCGGCTACGCCGGGGGCATCGCCGCCGCCCGGGCCGGCCACGACGTCGTCATGTGCCCCGAGCAGCAGGTGTATCTGGACCACCGTCAGGACCCGGGCCCCGACGAGCCGGTACCGATCGGGTGGGTGCGCACCCTGGAGGACGTCTACCGGTTCGAGCCCGTGCCGCCGGAGCTGACGCCCGAAGAGGCCCGGCACGTGCTCGGCACCCAGGCCAACGTGTGGACCGAGGTGATGGAGGACCCCGCACGCGTGGACTACCAGACGTTCCCCCGGCTCGCGGCCTTCGCCGAGGTCGCCTGGAGCGTCCTGCCCGCCCCGGCGGAACGGGACTTCGCCGGCTTCGAGCGCCGTATGACCGCCCACTACCGGCGCCTCGACGCCCTCGGCGTCGCCTACCGGCCACCCGCCGGACCGTTGCCCTGGCAGCGGCGCCCCGGGGTGCTGGGCCGCCCGATCGACGGCCCGCCGCCCCACCGGTAGCGCCCGGCCCCCGTCACCGAACAGCTCGAACAGGCCACGGAAAATGCGCACAAGGGTCACCGAAAGTGCCAATCGACACGCACCGGCGAACCAGTGCGAAAACGGACCATCTCTCCGGTGAGGTGGGCGAATGCCTCCTAGCGGACCCGTGTCTTCGGCTCTCGCCAAGATGTGCCAGAGTTGCCACGTCCGCCCTGTCAGCACGTACCGTACGGCAGCACAGGTGGGACCAGGTGGGGCAGCGGGAAGGGGCAGCCGGTTTGACCACGCACGCACCGCAGGCGGCGCAGGCCGTCACGCTGCCCACGACGCTGGACGAGGCCGTGGCGGCACTGACCGCCGTGCCCGCCGCCGTGCCCGTCGCGGGCGGCACCGACCTGATGGCCGCCGTCAATTCCGGGCAGCTCAGGCCCGCCGCGCTGGTGGGACTCGGCAAGATCAGCGAGATCCGCGGCTGGCAGTACCTGGACGGACACGCGCTGCTCGGCGCGGGCCTCACGCACGCGCGCATGGGCCGCCCCGACTTCGCGGCGCTGATCCCGGCGCTCGCCGCCGCAGCGCGCGCCGCGGGCCCGCCGCACATCCGCAACGCGGGCACCCTGGGCGGCAACATCGCCTCGGCCGCCCCCACCGGGGACGCGCTGCCGGTGCTGGCTGCCCTGGAGGCGACCCTGATCATCGCGGGCCCGGGCGGAGCCCGCCGGGAACTCCCGGTGTCGCACCTGCTGGCCGGGATGGACATGCTGCGCGCCGGTGAACTCATCGGCTACGTGCGCGTGCCGCTGCTGCACGCCCCGCAGGTCTTCCTGAAGGCGACCGGCCGTACCGGCCCGGGGCGCGCGGTGGCGTCCGTGGCCCTGGTCCTGGACCCCGCGCGCCGGGGTGTGCGCTGCGCGGTGGGCGCCATAGCGCCGATGCCGCTGCGGCCCCTGGAGGCCGAGCAGTGGGTCGGCCGGCTCATCGACTGGGACAACAACCGCGCGCTCGTGCCGGAGGCGCTGAACGCCTTCGGCGAGTACGTCGCCGCGGCCTGCATCCCCGACGCGGCCCCGGCCGAGGACGGCTCCGTACCGCAGCTTCCGCCTGCCGTACTGCACCTGCGGCGCACCGTCGCCGCGCTGGCCCGACGAGCACTGGGGAGGGCGCTGTCGTGACCGACGACCAGCACGGAGAGGGCACGCCCCGGGGCGGGAGCCGTTGGGACCCGCTGCCCCAGGGCGAGTACGACGACGGCGCCACCGCCTTCGTCGAACTCCCCGAGGGGGGCGTCGACGCCCTGCTGGCCGCCGACAGTCCCCTCGCCGCGCCCGGCCACGGCTACGTACCGCCGCAGATAACGGTCGACCCCGCCACGACCGCCGGGACCGACCCGGCGGCCCCGGGCGGGTGGCCGGTGCCCGGCGCGCCCGTCGACGGCGCCCAGTGGCACGACCCGCACGCGGCACACCAGCAGGGCCACGAGCAGGGCGGTCACCAGCAGTCCGGACACGACACGGGGGAGCCGTCGTACGGCTCGCAGGCGCCGTACGGATCGGGCACGCCGTACGGCTCCGACGCGCAGGCGGGGCGGCACGGCGGTGACCGCTTCACGTACAACCCGGGAGCCACCGGGCAGTGGCACTTCGAGGATGCCGCGGCGGCGGAGACCGCGCCCGGCCATGACGTGACCGGGCAGTGGTCCATCCCCGTCGCCGGGGGCGACCTTCCGGACGAGTCGGGTGAGTTCACCACGTCCTCGCTCGTCGAACAGTGGGGCGGCACGCCGCCGCCCACGCTGCCGGGCGGCGCGCCCGCACCGTGGGCGACCCAGGCGGCGGGCCGGCCGTGGGGACAGCAGGAGGTCCCGCAGGACACGGCGGGGCAGGAGCAGCCCGGGCCGGGATATCCGCACGGGCACGAGCACGGGCACGAGCAGGGCGAGGGACACGGACACGGACAGCCGGGTGCTGCCGGACCGGCCTCGGGGTACGCACCGGACCCGGGCGCGCGGAACCCGCACGCCCCGGAGCAGCAGCCCGCCGGGCCCATGCCGCAGGAGTCGGACCCGGCGGCCGGCCACGCCCCGGGAGCGACCGACGGCACGGGTCACGCGCCGCAGTGGCCGGAGGGAGCGGGACAGACGCCGGAGTCGTCCGGCTTCGCCGGTCACGGGCAGGAGTCGTCGGGGGCCGGCGGTCACGGCGAGGAGTCGTCCGGGTTCGGCGGTCACGCGCAGGAGCCGTCCGGGTTGGGCGGCCATGGACCGGAACCGTCCGGGTCGGGCGGCCACGGGCCGGAGATGCCCGGCGCCGGTCACGCACCCCAGCCGGCCGACGGCGTCGGCCACGCGCCGGAGCAGCCGGCGTTCACCGACCACGGGCCGGAGCGGTCTCCCTTCGCCGGCCACCGCCCGGAGCAGCCGGCCTTCACCGACCACGGCCCGGATCCGCACGGCTTCACGGACCACGGCCCGGAGACGCACGGCGCACCTGGCCACGGCTCCGAGGCGCACGGCGCACCCGGCCACGGTCCGGAGGCGCACGGCGTACACGGCCGCGGCTCCGAGTCGCACGGCGTGCCCGGCCACGGCTCCGAGCAGCACGGCGTACACGGCCGCGGCTCCGAGTCGCACGGCGTGCCCGGCCACGGCCCGGAGTCGCACGGCGCACCCGGCCACGGCTCCGAGCCGCACGGCGTTCCCCGCCACGGATCGGATCAGTCGGTCTTCACGGACCACGGCTCGGATCCGTCCACCTTCGCCGACCACCGCCCGGAGCTGCCGGCCTACGCCGATCACGGGCCGGAGTCGCATGGCGCACCCGGCCAGGGGGCGGACCAGTCCGGCTTCGCGGAACGCGGCTCGGAGTCGTCCGACTTCACCGAACACCGCCCGCAGCCGCACGCCTTCACGAACCACCACGGCCCGGAGCCCTCCGGCCCACCCGGACACGCTCCCGAGCCGTCGGGGCACGTCGGTGAGCCGACCGAGCACCCCTCTGCGGCCGATGACGCACCCGAACACCCCGGGGCAGCCGCGCACGGCCCGGCGCACACCCACGGAACACGCCCGCGTCCCCCCAGCC
>KE354272.1 GCA_000415505.1 Streptomyces afghaniensis 772 | reverse complement strand
GGTGTCAGGTGTAGGACCGCGAGAACGGGAAAGTCCGGCGCCGTGGACGTGCTTCTGCTGACCTTCGGGCACAGCACCGCCGACCGGGACCGGATCGCCGATCTGCTGGGCCACGCCGGTGTCACGGCCGTCGTGGACGTGCGGATCGCTCCCGGCAGCCGCCGCGACCCCGATCTGTCGCGGCGGCGGCTCGCCGAGTGGATGCCGGGCCGCGGCATCGCCTACCGGTGGGAACCCGCTCTCGGCGGGTTCCGCACCCCTCCCGTGGACAGCCCGGACATCGTCTGGCGCAACGCCTCCTTCCGCGGCTACGCCGCCCACACCCGCTCCCCCGACTTCGTCACCGCCATGGACCGGGTGCTGCGCGAGGCCGCGCAAGGCCGCACCGCCGTGATGTGCAGCGAGGCGGTCTGGTGGCGCTGCCACCGCCGGCTGATCGCCGACTTCGCGGTACTCGCCCGCGGCGTGCCGGTTCACCACCTCATGCACGACGGGCGCCTCAGCGCCCATGCGCCGACGCCCGGCGCACGACTGCGCGATGACGGGCTTGTGGTGTACGACGGTTACGACGGCCGCACAGGGCCCGGCAGCGGCTGAGCCCGTCAGTACAGCTTGTCGACCGCCGTGACGGTGGTGGCCTTGAAGTCGGACACCTGGGCGTGCTGGAAGTTGCCCATCTGGCCCCACCGGACGACCGTCACGGTCGTGCCGTCGCGGCCCACCGAGAACAGGCCGATGTCGGAGGAACCCCACGCCGAAGCGGTGTGGAGGCCGTAGACATGGGCGCCCTCCTCGACGTCCAGCCGGCCGTAGTTCTTCTGCGTCGCCGTGATGTCGGGGTCCTGCTCCATCAGCTTCTTCGCGCAGCCGGCGAGGTCCTTGCGCAGCAGCGCCGCGAAGTCCTTGGCCCGTTGTTCACTGCGCTCCACGACCGTGATCTGCTGGGCGTTGGTGTCGTACTCGGTCCAGTACGAGCGGTGGGAGGCGATGGACGGCAGGGCATCGCCCACACAGACCGGCAGCGGGTCGGGCTGCCCCGCGGTGACCGGACCGGCGTACCAGGGCGAGGCCGGGTGCGGCGGCAGTTCGGCCGGCTCCAGGAACCGGGGTGTGTCGGATGCCGGTGCGGCGGCGGCCGGGACGGCGGCCGCGGTGACACCGGCGACGGCCGCCAGCGCGGCCAGCGCCGCCACGGTGGTACGGATGCCTCGGGTACGGCCGTGCATGGTCTTCCCCATGTTTTCCCCCATGTAGTCGAATGCGCGGGCTTCAGCCCTTGCATCCACTACGACCCGTCACCTCCCGCATACGTTGCCCTGCACACCTGCTACGGGTCCGTCCCGAATGTCACCGGCCCGCTACAGGGCGTCGGGGACGTAGCCGATCAGTACGTCGGCGGGGCCCTGGACGCGGACCTCGCCCAGGGCCGCGGGGAGGAGCAGGGTGCGGGCGCGGTCCAGGCGGCCGGTCCAGGGGCCGGAGGTGACGGTCACCGGGGCTCCGGCGTTTGCTGAGGATCCGCGCGGTGGAGAAGGCGTGCACCAGGTCGAGTTCGGTGCCCACGTCGTCGTTGAAGGCGTGGGGCGGCTGCAACGGCCGGGTGAACCGCTCCAGGGAGACGGGACCCCTCCCGGCGATCGGGGCCGTGATCCGCCTCACTTCCGGCCCGGGTCGGCCCGGGGTCGCCCGTTATGGTGACCAGGGCGTACCAAGGCGCCCAAGAACGGACAAGGTGGCGGAGGACACACGGTGGCGGACGAGAGGCGACTCGTCGCCGGGCGCTATCGGCTCGCCGAGCGGATCGGCCGGGGCGGCATGGGGACGGTGTGGCGCGCCGACGACGAGCTGCTGGGACGCCTGGTCGCCCTGAAGCAGCTGCACGAGCGGCCGCACCTGTCCGCGGACGAGCTCGGCACGCTGTACGAGCGCATGCGCCGGGAGGCCCGCAGCGCCGCGCGTGTCACGCATCCCAACGTCATCGTCGTGCACGACGTCGTGGAGGACGACGGCCGCCCCTGTGTCGTCATGGAGTACGTCCCCGGCCACACGCTCGGCGACCTCCTCCAAGGCGGCCGGACCCTCCCGCCCGACGAGGCGGCCCGCATCGGCCTGGCCATGGTGGGCGCCCTCCGCGCCGCGCACGAGGCCGGCGTGCTGCACCGCGACGTCAAGCCCGGCAACGTCCTCCTCGGCGCGGGCGACCGGGTCGTCCTCACGGACTTCGGCATCGCCATGACGGCCGGTTCGTCGACGCTGACCAGGACCGGCGAGATGGTCGGCTCCATCGAGTACATGGCCCCGGAACGCGTCCGTGGCCTCACCCCCGGCCCGGCATCGGACCTGTGGGCCCTGGGCGCGACGCTCTACCAGACCCTGGAGGGCCGTCCCCCGTTCCGCCGCGCGACGGCGATGGAAACGGCCTACGCGATAGCCACGGACCCCTTGACCCCACCGCGCCGGTCCGGCCCGCTGGGCCCCCTCCTGGAGTCCCTCCTGGCGAGGGACCCGGAGGTCCGCCCGTCCGCGGAAGAGACAGAACGTTCCCTCAGGGCAGTGGTGAACGACGCCCCCCAGGGGCGCGGGGCCGTGTCGAAAGGCGGCTCCGCCGCGGGGCGCGACCAGCCGCGAACCACCCGCACCCGCCGACGCCGCCGCATCACCACCCTCGCCGCGACCCTGACCACCCTGGCCGTGGGCACCACCCTGTACGCGACGGCCCCGCGCGACGCAGCCAAACCCGACGACAGCACAAGCCCACCCCCCGCCCCCAAGGGCTACCACCTCGTCCACGAGGCAAAGCTCGGCATCTCCTTCCCCGTCCCGGACGGCTGGACACCCCGCAACCGCACAGCGGAACAGGTCACCTACACCACACCATCCGGTCTCGCCGGCATCACCATCGGCACGGTCGCCCCCGCAGGCCCGAACCCCGCCGACCACTTCGCCGAGATCGAGGCGAACACCAAGGTCAACTACCCGACCTACCGCCGGATCCGCATGCAGCGCACGACCTTCCGCGAACAGCCCGCCGCCGTCTGGGAGTTCACCTTCCACGGCCGGGCCCGCCCGTTCCGCGCCATCGACCTCGGCTACGGCCGTGAGGGCGGTCGCGAGTACGACATCTACCTCTCGGCGCCCGAGGCGCAGTGGGACACCTACCGCCCCGTCTTCGACCAGGTCAGGAACGGCTTCAGGACAGGCTGAAGAAGATCATGGGGTTGTCCCTGCTGTCCTTGACGGGATGTCCGAGGGCCAGGCGCCGCTTGACGTCGTTCAGCCGGTCGTGGATCTCGGGCGCGTGCGCCCGGGACGCCGTGAAGTACCGGTTCCCCCGCTCGGCGAGCCAGCGCAGCACCACCGCCCCCTCGGTGAACGGCAGCGCCCGGCGCCCGTGGAACACGTCGTGGACGCACACGGGTATGCCGGGCCGCATGCGCGGCAGCAGGTGCCGGACGTACCAGTGGGCGAAGCGCGCGGAGTGCGCGGCGTCGATGAACAGGAAGTCCGCCGTGTCGGGGACCTTCTCCAGGTTCTCCCGTACGTCCCCCTGCGTGAACGTCCAGCGTCCCTCGGCGAGTCGGCCTGGCACCTCGCGCAGGACGTGGTCCACCACGTCGTACGAGTACAGATGGCCCGTGCCGTTGTCACGCAGGGCGCGCAGGATCCAGGTGGTGGACCAGCCGTGGAACGTGCCGATCTCCACCACCGTCTCCGGCCGGGCCTCGCGCAGCAGCAGATAGGTGATCTCCGCCTCGATGTCGTCGAGTTGGGCCTTCATCGCGTGGGGCGGTGCGAGCAGCGCGCGCTGTTCCTCGCGGACCCGTTCGAGGTCGTCGGTGTAGGTGCGGTAGAGGCGGACGACGTGGTCGATGTCGAGGGGCTGGTGCATGTGGGCGCTCCGTGCGTACCGGTCCGTGGTCAGGGTGGGGGGACGGTAGGGCGCGGGACGCGGGCCGCACGTCACACCCGGGTGCCAAGTGCGGTGTGGCACCGGGGTACGACCCGCGCCCCGGGCCTGCGGACTCAGCCGGCCGATCCGGGCACGACCAACCCCGACTCGTAGGCGAGGACGACCAGTTGGGCCCGGTCTCTGGCACCCAGCTTGGCGATCAGCCGGGTCATGTGGGTCTTGACCGTCTGCTCGGCCACCACCAGCGTCCCGGCGATCTCCGTGTTGGACAGGCCCCGCGCGACCAGCCCGAGGACCTCCGTCTCCCGGGGTGTGAGGCCGTTCAGCCGCAGCCGGGCCTGCCGCCCGGCCTGGGGGCGGCGGCGAGTCATGTCCTCGATGAGGCGGCGGGTGACGGACGGGGCGAGCAGGGCGTCACCGGCCGCGATCACCCGGACGGCCTGGACGAGTTCGGCGACCGGGGCGTCCTTGAGCAGGAAGCCGCCGGCGCCGGCCTGGAGGGCCTCGTAGACGTAGTCGTCGAGGTCGAAGGTGGTCAGCATGAGCACCTTGGGCCGGTGCGTCACGCCCGGCGGCGGGTCGAGCAGCCGCCGAGCCGCCTTGAGACCGTCCATCTCCGGCATCCGGATGTCCATCAGCACCACGTCGGGGTGGGTTCTGCGGCAGACCTCCACCCCGCGCCGGCCGTCGGGTGCCTCCCCCACGACGTCGATGTCGCTCTGCGCGGACAGCAGTGCGGCGAATCCCGAGCGCACCATGTCCTGGTCGTCGACGACGACCACCCGTACGACCATGCTCACTTCTCCCGTTCCGGCACGCGAACCCGTACGGCCCGGCCTCCCGTTGCCGGGAACGGCGGACCACGGCCAACTCTGCGTCGCGGCGCAGGGCCGCCGCCTCGGCCGAACGGCCGGACACACCGGCCCGACCTGCGAAGGCTCGGCCGAACGACGGATGCCGCGGCCCCGCGCCGGGCGCGCGCCGCCCGGCCGGACCGTGATCCGCTTCACACCGGCGCAGGGACAGGCCTGGGTCTTACAGGGCGTAAAGCGACCGAAGAATGGATATGGGCTATACGGCGAAACGCGGGGAGTGTCGGCTGTGCCCGGATGCCGGGCACAGCCGCTACAGGGGAAGGAGCTCGCATGGACGGCCGGCCCTTGTATCTCGAACCCCGACTGGAACCACGGCTCACGTCGCTCCTGGCGGCGACCGGGACATTGCACTCGCTCACCGACGCGCTCGGCTCACCCCTGCACGTCGTGGTGCCGGACCAGATCGCCGAGAACCTGGAGCGGTTCCGCTCCGTGTACCGCAGGCATCACCTGTCCGGCCAGGTCTACTACGCCCACAAGGCGAACCGGTCCAGTGCGCTGCTGCGCCGGCTCGCCGCCACGGACGCGGGCGTGGACGTCGCGTCACTGGGCGAGTTGCAGCACGCGCTCGGGGCCGGTTTCACCGCCGACCGGATCACGGCCACGGGTCCGAAGAACCCCGAGTTCCTGTGGCTCGCGGCCCTCACGGGCGTCACGGTCGGTGTCGACGGCGTCGCCGAGCTGGACCAGATCGCGGCGCTGGTGCGCAAGCACGCGCTCGCCCCGGTGCGGGTGCTGCTGCGGCTGTCGGGGTTCGAGACGTCGGGGGTGAAGGTGCTGAGCCGGCGCAGCCGGTTCGGCACGCCCGTACGGGAGTTGGAGCGGCTGCTGGAGGCGGTCGAGCGGCACGGCGACGCGGTCGAGCTGACGGGGGTGGCCTACCACCTGGACACGACGAGCGTCGCGGAGAAGGCGACCGCCCTCGAAGGCTCCCTGGCGGCCCTGGAGGCGTGCCGGAGCCGGGGGCTGCGGCCCCGGGCCGTGGACGTCGGCGGCGGATTCGGCGTCAGTTACCTCGCCGAGCGGGAGCAGTGGGAGGAGTACACGAGCGCGCTCACGGCCGCCGTCCTGGGCCGCCGCCCGCCCCTGACCTGGGGCGGGCACGGCTACGGGCTGCGGGGCGAGTCCGGCACCCTGCGCGGCGCGCTCGGTCTCTACCCCGCCCACCGGTCCGTCGCCGGCGCTGCCTATCTGGACGAACTGCTGGCCCAGCCCGCCGCCTCCCTGGGTGGCCGTCCGCTGGCCGCGCTGCTGCTGGAGCACCTGTACGACCTGCACAGTGAGCCCGGCCGGGCGCTGCTGGACCAGTGCGGGCTGACCCTGGCGAAGGTGCTGGAGGTCCGCTCCCAGGAGGGGGGCGGCGCACTGCTCGTACGGCTGGCCGCGAAGGCGGACGACATCGCCCTGGAGGACCACGGAGTGCTGATGGACCCCGTCGTCGTCCCCAGAAGCGCAGCCGGGCCGGGCGAAGGGCCCGTCGCCGTCCACCTCTTCGGCGGCCTGTGCCTGGAGACCGACCTGATCACCCGGCGTACGGTCTTCCTGCCGCGCCGCCCGGTCCCCGGTGACCTGCTGGCCTTCGCCAACACCGCCGGCTACGCCATGGACTTCCACGCCACCCGCGCCCAGCACCAGCCCGCCGCCCGCAAGGTCGCCGCCTGGCAGGACGGCGACGCCTGGCGCTGGTGCCTCGACGACCAGTTCTGGCCGATCACGCCCTCGGGGGGAGCTCAGTGAGGTACGACAGCATCACCGATGCGATAGGCAACACCCCGCTGGTACGGATCGACCCGGCCGTGCACGGCCTGCGCAACATCGACCTGTTCGCCAAGCTGGAGATGCTCAACCCCTTCGGCTCGGTCAAGGACCGGGCAGCCTGGAGCATGGCGCGTCCGCTGCTGGCCGATGCGGTCCAACACGGCAGTCAGGTCGTGGAGTTGTCCAGCGGCAACACGGCGAAGGCACTGGCGGTCCTCGCGGGCATGCACGGCCTGGGCTTCAAGAGCGTCACCAACCGGATGCGGGTCCCGGAGATCAAGGACCTCCTGCTGCTGCTCGGCGCGGAGATCGAGGAGCTGCCGGGGCAGAGCGAGTGTCTGGACCCGACCGCCACGGACGATCCGCTGACCCTCTTCCATCGCACGCTGTCCGCCTCCGGCAGCGCCTATCTCCACACCGACCAGTACTTCAACCCGCGCAACACCGAGGCTCATCTCACCGGCACCGGCCCGGAGATCGTCAAGGACCTGGACGGCCGGGTGCCGGACTGGTTCGTCGCCTGTGTGGGCACGGCCGGTTCCTCGACGGGCGTGGCCCGGGCGCTGCGGGAGGAGGATCCCTCGGTGCGGGTGGTCGGGCTGGTCGCGGCCAAGTCCGACTTCATCCCCGGGATCCGCACCATCGACGAGGTGCAGGAGGTCGGCCTGTTCGACCCGGAGACGTACGACACGATGGAGTCGGTGAGCTCCGACGAGGCGATCGAGGGGATGCTGACCCTGAACCGCCGCTGCGGCATCCTGGGCGGACCCACCGGCGGCGCCGCCTACCACGGGGCGGTGCGTCATCTGCGCGCCGCCGACGAGGAGTTGAGCGAGCGCCGGACGGCGGTGTTCATCGTCTGCGACCGCGTGGAGAGCTATCTGAGCTACGTCCGGCAGCGGCGGCCCGACCTGCTGGGCCGGCCGCCCCGGAAGAACTCGCCGGCCGACCTGACCGAGGCGGAGGTGGGCGGGGCGCCGTCGGTCACGGTGGCCGAGGCCCGGCGGTGGATCGACTCCGAGGGGCCGCTCGTGGTCGACCTGCGCAGCCCGTTCGCGTACGCGGCGCTGCACATCGACGGGTCGGTCAACATCGTCGACGAGCTGTTCGCCGAACTCCTCCAGGGGGGACTGCCGTTCAGCCGGAGCCGGCCGGTGCTGCTGGCGTGTCCGGTGGGCGAGCAGTCCGCCCGGTACGCGGCGCTGCTGACCCGGATGGGCCATCCCGACGTACGCAGTTTGGCCGGCGGCATCATCGCCTGGCGGGACGCGGGCGCGCCGCTGGTGCGGGACTGACCGCCATGACCGCACCCGCGATCCGCGACGATCTGCGCCAGTGGCAGCAGGCCCTGCGCGCCCAGTTCCCCATCGTCACCGGGCACCCGGAGCTGGCGTACCTGGACAGCGCGGCGACGGCACAGAAGCCGCAGGCCGTCCTGGACGTCGTGCAGACGTACCTCACCACCAGCAACGCCAACGCGGCACGCGGCACCTACACCTGGGCCAACCGGACGACGGAGCTGGTCGAGCGCACCCGGGAGCGCGTCGCCCGGTTCCTCGGAGACCCGCAACCGGAGCGCTCCGCCGTCCACTTCACGAGCGGCACGACCGAGGGGCTGCGCACGATCGCCCGCGACTGGCTGCCGGGGTTTTTGCGCGACGGCGACGAGATCGTCGTACCGGACGCCGACCACCAGGCCAACATCGCGCCCTGGCGGGAGGTCCAGCGGCTGCTCGCCCGCGAGGGCACGCACATCCGGGTGGTGCCGATGCCGTACCAGAGCGGTTCCGGGGACTACGACCACCGCGCGCTCGCCGAACGGGCCGGGCCGCGCACGCGGTTCGTCGCCACGACCCATGTGCACCACGTCTACGGCGGCGACATGAACGTGCAGCGCATCCGCCGGGCGGTCGGCCCGGACGCGGTGATCTGTCTGGACGCGGCGCAGAGCGTCGGGCATCTGCCGGTGTCCGTGGCGGAGCTGGACGTCGACTTCGTCGTCTTCTCCGGGCACAAGGCGCTGGCCCTGCCCGGGTCCGGGGCGGTGTGGGCCCGGCAGGAGCGCGGCCCGGCGTTCACACCCGGCGGGTGGAGCGGCACCCCGAACACAGTCGGGATCGCCTCGCTCGAAGCGGCCCTGGACTGGCTGGACGCCGCCGGTCCGGAGCGCGTCGAGGAGTGGACGGTCGCCCTGGCGGCCCGGCTCACCGAGGGGCTGCGCCATCTGGACGCCTACGAGATCCTCGGCTGCCCGCTGAGCCTGGCCGCCGACTCGGCGGTGCAGCGGCGCCAGGCCATCGTCACCCTGCGGCATCGCGCCATCGACTCGGGCGACCTGGGGTTCATCCTCTTCAGCCACGGTTTCATGGTCCGCTCGGACAACCACTGCCAGGGGGACGCGGGCGAGAAGACCGGTTCGGTCCGGGTGAGTCTGCATGTGTACAACACCGTTGAGGAGATCGACCGGCTGCTGTCCGTCCTCGCCTCACTCCAGTGACTCCCCCAGCTATGCGGAATGGGAACCGTTTCCACCTGTAGGCTCGGACCGGCAAGAGTCAGGTGCGAGACGGCAAGGTGGCGCGACCGGATGGGGCTGAGTCTGGCGACGGCGGAGCGATGGGTGGAGCGCTGGGAGCTCCAGCAGCAGCGGTACGCGGTCGACCGCGAGGAGCGGTTCACGGTGATCGCCGACGTCGTCGAGCACGTCACGGCCGGGCAGGACTCCCGGCCGCTCGTCGTCGACCTGGGCTGCGGGCCCGGCTCCTTGGCGGCCCGGCTGGTCCGGCGGCTGCCGGACGCGGAGATCGTGGCCGTGGACCGGGATCCCCTGCTGCTGGAGCTGGGCCGGACCCACCACCCGGACGCGGCCCGCTACGTCGACGCCGAGATCGGCGCACCCGGCTGGACCTGGACCCTGGACCTGGACCGGCCCCTGGACGCGGCCGTCTCCACGACGGCCCTGCACTACCTCGACCGCGACACCCTGCTGCGCGTCTACCGGCAGCTCGCCGCGCTGCTGCGGCCCGGCGGTGTCCTCGTCAACGGCGACCATCTCCCCCAGGGCGACACAGGCCCGGGCGGCATCGCCGCCCATGTCGGACGGTGCCGGGCCGACCGGCAGCGGGTGTTCGCGCACGAGGACTGGGGTTCCTGGTGGGCCGCCGTCGCCGACGACCCCGAGCTGACGGACCTGTTCGCCGAGCGTCGCCGCCGCGAGGCGCCCCTCGGCACCGGCCGCCCCGCCGAACTCCCCCTCTCCGCCCATCTGGAGCTGCTGCGGCAGGCGGGCTTCGCCACGGCGGGCCCGGTCTGGCAGTACGGCGACAGCTGCGTGGTCGTCGCGGTTCGCTGACCCGGGCATCACCCCTGCGCCGTCCTCGGCTCGCGGGCGGCGCCGGTCGCCAGGACAATACATGCAGGAATCGCTATATGTTAATGTCGCCATGACAGTCCCGCGGGAAGCGCCGCGGGCGGCACGAGCACACGCAAGGAGCCACCCCCATGACCACCGCCGAGCACCTCACCCACGAGAACCACGCGCACGCCCACGGCGACGACTGCGGCCACGTCGCCTTCACGCACGGCGACCACACGGACTACGCCCACGACGGCCACATCCACCGGATGCACGAGGACCACGTCGACGAGTGCACGAACGGCGGTCACGCGGTGCACCAGAACCACGACCACCAGCACGGCGACAACTGCGGCCATCTGGCCGTGCGCCACGACGACCACACCGACTACGTCCACGACGGTCACCGGCACGCCGCCCACGAGGGACACTGGGACGACCACTGAGGCACCCGCCCGGCATATTGGAAACCGTTGTCATATGCTAATGTGTGCATATGACAACGACGCCCTCTCTTCCGACGGACGAGCCGGATCCGACCCTGCAGGCGGCCAGCGAGCTGCTGCGCGCGCTGGCCTCGCCCGTACGGCTGGGAATCGTGCGCGAACTGTCCGGCGGCGGGAAGTACGTCCATGAGCTGGTGACCGCGCTGGGCGTGAGCCAGCCGCTGGTCTCCCAGCATCTGCGGGTGCTGCGCACGTCCCGGATCGTCACCGCCCGGCGTCAGGCCCGCGAGACGCGGTACACCCTCACCGACGACCATGTGGCGCACATCGTGCTGGACGCCATTCGGCACGCACAGGAGTAGGGGCGAGACGGTGGCGCAGGCCGGGTCCGGACCGGTGCGCGGCCCGCGTTCACGGGCCGCGCACCGGTCCGTTCACCGTTGCACTCAGGCCCGGGTCAGGGTGATGGCCCGGCCCTGCACCGCGTGGAAGTGAGGCAGCGGCAGGCCGCCGAAGGTGCGCAGTTCCATCAGGGTGGCCTCGACGTGGGCCGCGCCGGGCACGAGTGCGCCGGGCGTGGGCCGGCCCGTGTTCGCCCAGCGGTGCTTCGCGCCGTCGCACACGGCCCGGGTGCCGCCGATGCCGTAGCGGGTGGTGGAGGCACCCTGGCTCACGGAGGAGCTGACGAAGACCGGACCACTGGAGCTCTGGCAGCGGTAGGTGCCGGAGAGGGTGACGGTGCCGTCGGCCGTGATCCGGCCCACCGACTCGACCGTCACGGCGTCGCGCGGGGTGGGCGCCGCGGTGGCGGGCGCCGCTGTGGCGCCGGTGAGCAGGAGCAGCGCGGCACCGGTCGCCGCGCCGAGAAGGGGACGTAGACGCATGGGGGAACCTCCCGAAAGGAGTGGATTTGCGGCTTCCACTCGTACCGGGCCTCCGGCCCGGCGCCCGTGATCCTCACCCCTTCGGTGGCGAGTCCGCCGCGCCCCTTGGGAGCTAGGGCAGCACCGCGAAGCCGTCCAGTTCCACCAACGCCTCCTCGTCCCACAGCCGGACGACCTCGACGACCGCCATGGCCGGGTAGTGGCGGCCCGCCAGTTTCCGCCAGAGCAGGCCCAGTTCGGGGGCGTGGGCGCGGTACGCGGCGACGTCCGTGGCGTAGACGGTCACGCGGGCCAGGTCGGAGGGCGTGCCGCCGGCCGCCGTGAGGGCGGTCAGCAGGTTGGTGAGGGCCTTCTCGAACTGTTCCGGCAGGGTCGCGCCGGTCACCTTGCCGGCGCCGTCGAGGGCGGTCTGCCCCGCCAGGAACACCACCCTGGACCCGGAGGCCACGACGGCGTGCGAGAAGCCCGCCGGCGGGGCGAGGCCGGGCGGGTCGATGCGCTCGGTGGTCACCGGGCCTCCTGGTGGGCTGTGTACAACTCCTTGGCGATGATGCCGCGTTGGACCTCGCTGGCCCCCTCGTAGATGCGGGGGGCGCGCACCTCCCGGTAGAGGTGTTCGAGCAGGTGACCGTGTTGCAGCGCGCGGGCGCCGTGCAGCTGGACGGCCGTGTCGACGACGTACTGCGCGGTCTCGGTGGCGAGCAGTTTCGCCATGGCGGCGCGCTGGGGCACGTCCGGGGCGTCCTCGTCGTACGCCGCCGCAGCCGCGTAGACCATCAGCCGGGCCGCCTCCGTGCGCAGGGCCATCTCGGCGACCTGGTGGGAGACGGCCTGCAGGTCCCGCAGCTTGCCGCCGAAGGCGTCCCGCCCGGCGGTGTGCGCGAGGGTCGCGTCGAGCGCCGCCCGGGCCATACCGACCGCGAAGGCACCGACGCTGGGGCGGAACAGGTTGAGCGTTCCCATGGCGACCCGGAACCCCCGGTCCACCTCGCCGAGCACGTCGTCGGCCGTCACCGGCACGGCGTCGAAGCCGAGCGCGCCGATGGGATGCGGGGAGAGCATGTCGAGCCCGGCCCCCGTCAGCCCCGGCCGGTCGGCCGGCACGAGGAACGCCGTGACGCCACGCGCCCCCGCCCCCGGGGTGGTCCGGGCGAAGACGGCGTAGAAGTCGGCCTCGGGCGCGTTGGAGATCCAGCACTTCTCACCGGTGAGACGCCAGCGGGCGGGGCCGTCGGGGGCGGCGGTCAGGTCCAGCGCCGCCGCGTCCGACCCCGCCCCCGGCTCGCTGAGGGCGAACGCCGCCACCGCGCTGCCGTCGGCCACCCGGGGGAGCCAGCGGGCCCGCTGGGATTCCGTGCCGTGGGCGTGGACCGGGTGGGCGCCAAGGCCCTGGAGGGCCAGGGCCGTTTCGGCCTCCGTGCAGGCGTAGGCGAGGGACTCGCGCATCAGGCACAGGTCGAGCGCGCCGGAGGTGAAGAGGCGGCCGAGCAGTCCGAGGCTGCCGAGTTCGGCGACCAGGGCCCGGTTCACCCGGCCCGGTTCACCCTTCTCGGCCAACGGGCGGAGCCGCTCCGCGGCCAGGGCGCGCAGATCGGCACACCAGGCGAGTTGTGCCGGTTCGAGCGAGAATGCGGTCATCGCCGGTCCCTTCTCCGCCACCCCTGCCTCCCGGCCGGGCCACTCCGAGGCTATCGCGGACCGTTGACTGTCGTCACCAACACGATACGCTCCTGGAGCGAGCCCACCACGCCAAGGGGGCGAATCGTATGAATCCACGGGGTACGGCCCACGTCGACACCTTCGCCCGTGACCATCTGCCACCCCCGGACCATTGGCCCGAGCTCCGTTTCGACCTGCCGGAGCTGCGCTACCCCGAACGGCTCAACTGTGCCGCCGAACTGCTCAGCGGCCCGCCCGGCGACCGCCCGGCCTTCCTCACCCAGGCCGCACAACCGTGGACGTACGCCGATCTGCGCGCCCGCGTCGACCGCATCGCACACCTGCTCACCGGCGAACTCGGCGTCGTCCCCGGGAACCGCGTGCTGCTGCGCGGCCCCACCACACCGTGGCTCGCGGCCTGCTGGCTGGCGGTGCTGAAGGCGGGTGCCGTCGCGGTCACCGTCCTCGCCCAGCAGCGCCCGCACGAGCTGAGCACGATGTGCGAGATCGCCCGGGTCCGGCACGCGCTGTGCGACATCCGGGCCGTCGACGACCTCGCCAAGGCCGAGATCCCGGACCTGCGGATCACGGCCTACGGCGGTGACGCCCCGGACGACCTCCTCAACCGCCCGGCGCCCGGCACACCGTACGAGGCCGTCGACACGGCGGCCGACGACGTCGCCCTGATCGCCTTCACCTCCGGCACCACCGGCCGCCCCAAGGGCTGCATGCACTTCCACCGGGACGTCCTGGCCATCGCCGACACCTTCTCCCGGCACGTGCTGCGCCCGCGCGCCGACGACGTGTTCACGGGCAGCCCCCCGCTCGGCTTCACCTTCGGCCTCGGCGGGCTGGTGGTCTTCCCGCTGCGGGCCGGGGCGAGTGCCCTGCTGCTCGAACAGGCCGGTCCGAAGCAACTGCTGCCGGCCATCGCCCGGCACCGCGTGTCCGTGCTGTTCACGGCCCCTACGGCGTACCGCGCGATGCTCGACGAGCTCGACGGGCACGACGTCTCGTCCCTGCGCCGCTGCGTCTCGGCCGGCGAGAACCTGCCGGCGGCCACCTGGAAGGCCTGGCACGAACGCACCGGCGTGCGCGTCATCAACGGCATCGGCGCCACCGAGCTGCTGCACATCTTCATCTCCGCCGCCGACGAGCGGATCCGGCCCGGCACGACGGGCGTTCCCGTGCCGGGGTGGCACGCGCGCGTGCAGGACGAGAACGGCGAGCCGGTGCCCGACGGGGAGCCGGGACTGCTCGCGGTGCGCGGACCGGTCGGCTGCCGCTACCTCGCCGACCCGCGGCAGCGGGAGTACGTACGCGGCGGCTGGAACATCACCGGCGACACCTACGTCCGCGAACCCGACGGCTACTTCCGGTACGTCGCCCGCGCCGACGACATGATCATCTCGGCCGGGTACAACATCGCCGGACCGGAGGTCGAGGACGCGCTGCTGCGGCACCCGGACGTGGTGGAGGCGGCGGTCGTGGGCCGGCCGGACGAGGCACGCGGGCAGGTCGTGGTGGCGTTCGCGGTCCTCAAGGAAGGCGCCGACCGGGACGCCGAGGCGCTGCGCGCCTTCATGACGAGCGAGCTGGCGCCGTACAAGTGCCCGCGCGAGATCGTCTTCCTGGACGCGCTGCCGCGCACGGCCACCGGCAAGCTCCAGCGGTTCCGGCTGCGCACGGCAGGGTTCCCGGACGGCGGCACCGAAGCCGACCGGGAGTGACCCGTACGACCTAAGATGATCAACGTGTCCGACCAGCATGCACCACGGTCTCTCATCGTCACGCTCTACGGCGCGTACGGCCGCTTCGCGACGGGTCCCGTGCCCGTCGCCGAGCTGATCCGGCTGCTCGCCGCGGTCGGCGTCGACGCCCCGTCCGTGCGCTCCTCGGTGTCGCGGCTGAAGAGACGCGGACTGCTCGTGCCCGCCCGCACCGCCCAGGGCGCGGCGGGCTACGAACTGTCCCCGGATGCCCGCCAGTTGCTCGACGACGGCGACAGACGCATCTACGCCACGGCGCCGCCCGAGGACGAGGGCTGGGTGCTCGCCGTGTTCTCCGTGCCGGAGTCGGAGCGGCAGAAGCGGCACGTGCTGCGCTCCCGGCTGGCCGGCCTCGGTTTCGGCACGGCCGCGCCGGGCGTGTGGATCGCGCCCGCTCGGCTGTACGAGGAGACCCGGCACACCCTCCAGCGGCTGCGGCTGGACGCGTACGTCGACTTCTTCCGCGGTGACCACCTCGGCTTCGCCCCGACCGCGGAGGCCGTGGCCCGCTGGTGGGACCTGGCCGCCATCGCCAAGGAGCACGAGGCGTTCCTCGACCGCCACGCGCGCGTGCTGCAGGACTGGGAGAAGCGCGAGGACACCCCGCCGGAGGAGGCCTACCGCGACTACCTCCTCGCCCTGGACTCCTGGCGCCACCTCCCCTACACCGACCCCGGCCTGCCGTCCGAGCTGCTCCCCCGGGACTGGCCGGGCACCCGCTCGTCGGCGGTGTTCCAGGGCCTGCACGAGCGGCTGCGGGACGCGGGCGCCGAGTTCGTGGGGCTGCTCAGCGTCCCAGAGTGAGGCGCGGCTTGGGCGCGTCCGTGCGGCCCGTCTGGGGGCGGCGGCTGCCCGCGCGGTACGGGGCCGGCCAGACGGCGCCGGGGCCCGTGTAGCCCTGTTCGGCCGCCGCGTGCAGCGTCCAGTGCGGGTCGTAGAGGTGGGGCGGGCCAGGGCGCACAGGTCCGTACGGCCCGCCAGGATCAGGGAGTTGACGTCGTCCCAGGAGGAGATCGCGCCGACCGCGATCACCGGGATGCCGGTGGTGTGGCGGATCCGGTCCGCGAACGGCGTCTGGTACGACCGCCCGAACTCGGGCCGCTCGTCCGCCACGACCTGCCCCGTCGACACGTCGATCGCGTCGGCGCCGTGCGCGGCGAAGGCCCGGGCGATCTCGACGGCGTCCTCGGCTGTGGTCCCGCCCTCGGCCCAGTCGGTGGCGGAGATGCGTACGGTCATGGGCCGCTCCCCCGGCCAGACGTTGCGTACGGCGTCGAAGACCTCCAGCGGGAAACGGAGCCGCTTCTCCAGCGGACCGCCGTAGGCGTCGGTGCGGTGGTTGGTCAGTGGGGAGAGGAAGCCCGAGAGCAGGTAACCGTGGGCGCAGTGCAGTTCGAGCAGGTCGAAGCCGGCCCGGGCGGCGCGGCAGGCGGCGGCCGCGAACTGCTCGCGGATGTCGGTGAGCTGGGCGCGGGACAGCTCGCGCGGAGTCTGGCTGAACCGCTTGTACGGGAGCGCCGAGGCGGCCACGAGCGGCCAGTTGCCCTCCTGAAGCGGCTCGTCCATGCCCTCCCACATCAGCTTCGTGGAGCCCTTGCGGCCGCTGTGGCCGAGCTGCACCCCGATCGCGGTGCCGGGCGCCCGGTCGTGCACGAAGTTCGTGATCCGCCGCCAGGCCTCGGCCTGCCGGCCGGTGTAGAGGCCGGCGCAGCCGGGTGTGATCCTGCCCTCCTCGCTGACACACACCATCTCGGTCATCACCAGACCGGCCCCGCCCATCGCCCGCGCGCCCAGATGGACGAGGTGGAAGTCGCCGGGGACGCCGTCGACCGCCGAGTACATGTCCATGGGCGAGACGACGACCCGGTTGCGCAGGGTCAGGCCGCGCAGCCGGAACGGGGTGAACATCGGGGGCGTGCCGGGCGGGCAGCCGAACTCCCGCTCCACCGACTCCGTGAAGCGCGCGTCGCGCAGCCGCAGGTTGTCATGGGTGACGCGGCGGCTGCGGGTGAGCAGGTTGAAGGCGAACTGCCGGGGTGGCTGGTCCAGGTACAGGGCGAGGTTCTCGAACCACTCCAGGCTGGCCCGGGCCGCGCGCTGCGTGGAGGCGACGACGGGCCGCCGTTCCGCCTCGTACGCGGTCAGGGCCTCGTCCAGGGTGTCGTGTTCCTCCAGGCAGGCGGCGAGGGCCAGGGCATCCTCGACGGCGAGCTTGGTGCCGGAGCCGATGGAGAAGTGGGCGGTGTGGGCGGCGTCGCCGAGGAGGACGACGTTGCCGTGCGACCAGCGGTCGTTGACGACCGTGCGGAACGTCGTCCAGGTGGAGTTGTTCGACTTCAGGGGGCGGCCGCGGAGTGCCTCGGCGAAGATCTTGGCGCAGCGTTCGATCGACTCGGCCTCGCCGAGTTCGTCGAAGCCGGCCGCGTGCCAGACCTCTTCGCGCATCTCGATGATCACGGTGGAGGCGTCCGGCGCGTAGGGGTAGCCGTGGAGCTGCATCACGCCGTGTTCGGTCTCGGCGATCTCGAAGCGGAAGGAGTCGAAGGGGAAGTCGGCGGCGAGCCAGATGTAGCGGCAGCGGTGGGTGGTGACGTGAGGGCGGAAGACGTCCGCGTAGGCCTCGCGGGTGGCGCTGTGGATGCCGTCCGCGGCGATGACCAGGTCGTGGGTCTGCGGGAGGTCTTCCGGGGCCTCGGTGTGGAAGCGGAGGTCGACACCGAGTTCGCGGCAGCGGGTGTGGAGGATGTCGAGGAGGCGTTGGCGGCCGAGGGCGGCGAATCCGTGGCCGCCGGAGGTGTGGCGGGTGTTGCGGTGGACGATGTCGATGTCGTCCCAGCGGATGAAGTCCCTCTGGAGGGCCTCGTGGACCTGGGGGTCTGCGTGTTCTATGCCGCCGAGGGTTTCGTCGGAGAGGACCACGCCGAAGCCGAAGGTGTCGTCGGGGGCGTTTCGTTCCCAGACGGTGATGTCGCGGGTGGGATCCAGGCGTTTGAGGAGGGCGGCGGCGTAGAGGCCGCCGGGGCCTCCGCCGATGATCGCCACGCGTAGGGGGTGGCTGGTGTTTTCGTGCGGGTGCGTTGTGGCTTGTCGCGCAGTTCCCCGCGCCCCTTCGGGTACATCCACTACCGTCCACTCCATTTCGGAGGGCGCTTCTCCGTGAACGCCGCGTGGAACTCCGCGTAGTCCTCGCCTGTCATGAGGAGGGCCTGGGTCGAGGCGTCCAGTTCCACCGATGCCGCCAGGGGCATGTCCAGCTCGGCCGTCAGCAAGGCCTTGGTCTGGGCGTAGGCCAGGGCCGGACCGTCCGCCAAGCGGCGGGCCAGTTGCTGTGCTGCCTCGTCCGTATGCCCCTCCTCCGTCAGTTCGCTGATCAGGCCGATGCGCTCCGCCTCGGGGGCGCGGACCGGGTCGCCCAACATCAACAGGCGGGTGGCGTGGCCGAGGCCCACGACCCTGGGCAGGAGGTAGGCCGCGCCCATGTCGCCGCCGGAGAGGCCGACGCGGGTGAAGAGGAAGGCGAAACGGGCCGTGGGGTCGGCCACGCGGAAGTCGGCGGCCAGGGCGAGCACCGCCCCGGCGCCGGCCGCCACGCCCTGTACCGCCGCGATCACGGGGAAGGGGCACTCCCGGATGGCGCGGACCACCTGGCCGGTCATCCGGTTGAAGTCGAGGAGCTGTGCGGTGTCCATGGACAGCGTGGCGCCGATGATCTCGTCGACGTCGCCGCCGGAGCAGAAGCCGCGGCCCTCGCCTGCCAGCACCAGGGCCCGTACGGACCGCTCCCGGGACAGCTCCGCGAGCAGGTCGCGCAGGTCGGCGTAGGCGCCGAAGGTGAGCGCGTTGAGTTTCTCGGGGCGGGCCAGGGTGACGGTGGCGACGCCGTCGGTGAGGTCGACGCGCAGGTGCTCCCAGCTCGGGGTGCGGGCGGCGGAGCCGGTGAAGGGACTCATGACGTGCGGCCTCCTCGGGCGGGCACTGCCTCACTGAGCTCTACCCCACGAAGTTATCACTCATCCGTGACTGTCGTCATGAGTGCGCGATAGGCCGTCCGGGTAGGACTTCACGGGGAGCCGGGCGTGAACCGGGCCGGTCACATCCGTCACAGATCGTCCACATCGGCGTAACGGCGGGAGCAGCTGTGCGCGGCACCGCGTTCACCTGGGTAAGCCGTGCGGCAAGGGGGCCGCAGGCCCCCCGACAGTGCCCCTCGGACGTCTCGGAAGAGTGGCGCCGTACCATTCATCAGGTTGAAAGCAGGATGTCCTGCTCCATGAACGGACCCGCCTTGTACGAACTCCCCTCAGCCCCCGCCTCCTGGCGCGTCGCGCTGCCGCACACCGCCGCGGCGGTGCCCGTGGCCCGCGCCCTGGTCCGTACGGCGCTGGCCGAGCTGGAGCACGGGGCCGACTGCGACACCGCGGAGCTGCTCACGGCGGAGCTGGTGGCGAACGCCGTGGAGCACACCACCGGTGAGACGCCGATAGAGCTGGTGGTGGAGCTGATGCCGTCGGGCTGCCAGGTCGAGGTGCACGACACCGACCCGCAGCCGCCCGGCGATCTGACGTGTCCGTCCGGCGCGATGCCCGACCCCTGGCAGGAGCACGGGCGCGGGCTGCTGCTGATCCGCACACTGAGTTCCTCGTGCGGGCACCGTCCGACCGAGTCGGGCAAGGCCGTGTGGTTCCGGCTGCCCGTGGTGCCGGCTCAGCGGCGGCCGTCGGCCTGACTCGGTTCAGCCGAGCGTCGCGACCAGCACCGCCTTGATGGTGTGCAGACGGTTCTCCGCCTCGTCGAAGACCACGGAGTGCGCCGACTCGAAGACCTCGTCCGACACCTCCAGGTACTCCAGGCCGTGGGCCGCGTGGATCTCCTGGCCGACCTTGGTGCCGAGGTCGTGGAAGGCGGGCAGGCAGTGCAGGAACTTCACGTCCGGGTTGCCGGTGGCGCGCAGGACGTCCATGGTCACGGCGTACGGGGCGAGGGCGGTGATGCGCTCGGCCCAGACCTCCTTGGGCTCACCCATGGAGACCCAGACGTCGGTGGCGACGAAGTCGGCGCCGCGGACACCCTCGTCCAGGGTCTCGGTGAGGGTGATGCGGGCGCCGCTGGTCTCGGCGAGGGCGCGGGCCCGGTCGACGACCTCCTCGGCCGGCCAGTAGTCCTTCGGGGCGACGAGACGCACGTCCATGCCGAGCAGGGCGCCGGTGACCAGGTAGGAGTTGCCCATGTTGAAGCGGGCGTCGCCGAGGTAGGCGAAGGTCGTCCCGGTCAGCGGCTTGGCGCAGTGCTCGGTCATGGTGAGCACGTCGGCGAGCATCTGGGTGGGGTGCCAGTCGTCGGTGAGCCCGTTGTAGACCGGCACACCGGCGTGCGCGGCCAGCTCCTCCACCTTCTGCTGGCTGTCGCCCCGGTACTCGATCCCGTCGTACATCCGGCCCAGCACCCGCGCGGTGTCCCGGACCGACTCCTTGTGACCGATCTGCGAGCCGGACGGGTCGAGGTACGTCGTCGAGGCGCCCTGGTCGGCGGCCGCGACCTCGAAGGCGCAGCGGGTGCGGGTGGAGGTCTTCTCGAAGATCAGCGCGATGTTCCGGCCCCGCAGGTACTGCGTCTCGGTCCCTGCCTTCTTGGCGGCCTTCAGCTCGGCGGCCAGCTCGACCAGACCGCGGAACTCCTCCTCGGTGAAGTCCAGCTCCTTGAGGAAGTGGCGGCCGGCGAGGGCGGTCGGGACTGTCGCCATGGGGCGCTCCAGGGATACGGCGTACGGGGACGGACAGGACTTCTGGAATACTATACGAAACTCAGCATGGCTATACGTCGACGTCGGGTGCCTATACGGGCTCCCGTTCGACCGGGCAGCTCATGCACCGCGGGCCGCCCCTCCCCCGCCCCAGCTCGCTGCCCGGGATCTCTATCACTTCGATGCCCTGTTTGCGCAGGTGGGTGTTGGTGGTGGCGTTCCGCTCGTAGGCGACCACGACGCCGGGTTCGACGGCCAGGACGTTGCAGCCGTCGTCCCACTGCTCGCGTTCGGCCGCGTGCACGTCCTGGGTGGCGGTCAGCACCCGGATCTCGTTCAGGCCCAGCGCGGCGGCGATCGCGCGGTGCATGTGCTCCGGCGGATGGTCGGTGACCTTGAGTTCCTTCTCGCCGACGCCCGGTTCGATGGTGTACGAGCGGAGCATGCCGAGCCCCGCGTACTGGGTGAAGGTGTCGCCGTCGACCATCGTCATCACGGTGTCGAGGTGCATGAAGGCCCGCCGCTTGGGCATGTCGAGGGCCACGATCGTCTCGGCGGAACCGGCGGCGAAGAGCTTGTGCGCGAGCATCTCGACGGCCTGGGGCGTGGTGCGCTCGCTCATGCCGATGAGCACCGCCCCGTTGCCGATGACCAGGACGTCCCCGCCCTCGATGGTGGACGGGTAGTCGGCCTGTCCCTCGGACCAGAGGTGGAAGGTCTCGTCGCGGAACAGCGGGTGGTGCCGGTAGATCGCCTCGAAGTGCACGGTCTCGCGCTGCCGGGCGGGCCAGCGCATCGCGTTGATGGAGACGCCGTCGTAGATCCACGCGGAGGTGTCGCGGGTGAAGAGGTGGTTGGGCAGCGGGTCCAGCAGGAAGTCGTCCAGCTCCATGACGTGGAAGCGCACGGAGGTCGGCTCCGGGTGCACGTCGAGGAACTCGCGCTTGGTCATGCCGCCGACCAGGAGCTCGGCCAGCTCCGCCGCGGGCAGGTTCTCGAAGGCGGCTCTCAGATGGTCGGTGGCGAGCGGGCCGTACTCCTTCTCGTCGAAGACCCGGTCCAGGACGAGGTCCCTGGCCGCCGGGACCTGGAGGGCCTCGGCCAGCAGGTCACCGAAGAGGTGGACGGTGACGCCCCGGTCGCGCAGCACGTCGGCGAACCCGTCGTGCTCGGCGCGGGCCCTGCGTACCCACAGCACGTCGTCGAAGAGCAGCGAGGTCTTGTTGCTGGGGGTGAGCCTTTTGAGCTCGAGATCGGGCCGGTGCAGGATGACGCGGCGCAGCCGCCCGGCCTCGGAGTGGACGTGGTAAGCCATGCCTCCATCCTGACCATCCGAGCGCCTGTTGACGCGCTGCTCGCGTGTTTCGGCGAACTCTTGTTTGCGTCTGCCTGACGACAAACAGCCCGGGCCGGTCAGCCGCTGGGCAGCGGCTGGAGCAGCTCCGGCCGGGCCAGCATGCGCCGCGTCGCCCGGCCCGGTTCGAGCACGGCCCGGGCGACGATCCAGCCGGCCAGGGCGTGCGGCTCGGCGGGGTCGGCGGCCAGCTGTCCGGCGTACCGGGCGAGCGCGGCGGCCGCGTCCCCGGCGGCCAGGTGCTCGTCGGCGGTGTGCGGGGCGGCGGGGCGGTCGGCGAAGGCGTGCGTGCGCACGTCCGGCCAGGAGGTGCGGTCGGGGCGGAAGCGGGGGCCGTCCGGCGGTGTCTCCACCACGGGGTCGACGTTGCGCAGCCGCCACTCGGTGCGGTGCAGCGCGGCGGCCGTACGGGCGCGGGTGAGGGCGGCGTGCGGGACCGGTTCGCGCAGCCAGCCGTCGAGCGTGCCGGCGAGGCCCGACACGAGGGCGCGGCCCTGCGGGGTGAGACGGCCTTCCGCCAGTAGGGTGCGCACGACGAGACGGCTCTGCAGCCGGCGCAGCGCGAAGTGGTACCCGGCCGTGTCGGCCGCCCGGTCGTCCCGCGCCCCGGCCAGGCGGTCCCGCCAGAAGCCCGTGACACCGGTGAAGGCGTACGCGCCGTGCAGCAGGCCGGTCAGATGCCGCGGGTCGGGCCGCCAGGGGGCGTAGTAGCGCTCCTCGCGGTCGTCGTCGAGCAGCGGGAAGAGGTGCAGGAGGGCGGCGAGCTTGCTGTGCTGGAACTCGTGCACCAGCGTCTCGGCCAGGGCCACGGCCGAGGAGGGGCGGGCGATCACCATGGCCCCGAAGGAGTCACCGCTGGAGGCGGAGACCAGGACCGTGGGCGGGGCGGGCGGCAGGGTGCCGGTACGTCCCCAGGGCACGACGGCCCGGATCGACCCCGGGTCGAACCGGCCGGGCCCGTCGCCGCCCGGCTCGGCGAGCAGGGCGACGGCCTCCTCGAACAGCCGCTGCCACGCGTCGGCCTCGTCGGCGTCGAGCCGTGCGGGCGGGAGGGGGTCGTCCAGGTCGCGGTAGGGGTCCAGGTCGTCGAGCGGGACGGCGAGCGGGCCGGCGGGGGTGCGGTGGGTGAGGGTGCGCAGCGGAAGCCAGGCACCCGGGCCGGGGGTGTCCGCGGCGGGTACCGGCAAGGGTCGCGTCGCCGGGCGGACCGTCACCGACACGGTGCCGCCGTCCCGGCCCGGCCCGGACACCGTCAGCTCGCCCCCGCCCGTACGGGCGCGGCCGACCGTCCGTCCGCCTTCGGCGCCGGGAAGCCGGGCCAGTCCCAGCCCCGGCAGCGGCAGTCCGCCGTCGGTGAGGGACACCCTGAGGTCCGCCCGCGTACCGGCGTGTACGGACGCCGCGAGGGCCAGGGCGCACAGGTGTCCCGCCTCCGCCCACAGCGGCGGGCCCGACGCCGTGCCGTGCGAGCCGGCGCAGCAGGTGGCGATCCAGCCGCCGGTCGCCGGGGCGAGCGAGCGAGCCGGTCGACCGGCCCGGGCGCCGCCGCGGCGGCATCCTTGAGGACGGCCCAGGCCTCGGCGGCCGGGCTCAGCGGCGTACGCAGCGTGCCGAGCCGGTCCAGCAGGGTCCGCAGGAGCAGCAGCCGCCGCGCCCGCTCGGCCCGTTCGAGGAAGGCGACGGCCTCCGGGGAGCCGCCTCCCGCGGCCAGTTCCGCGAAGGTCCGCTCGGGCATGCGGAACGGGGCGGAGCGCGGCTCGCTGGGCATGCGGGACCTCCGGTCGCGGGTGCGGGCGTACAGGGCCCCGGCGGGCACACGGCATGCTCGTCAGGGGTCTGCCGTGCGGCAGGATGCGGCTATTCGGCCCTCGCACCCCCCGGACCGTCGTTTCCACCTCTGATACTGCTGCGGGCGCGCAGCACCTCCCCGAGCAGCCGGGCGGAGGGGCTCAGCGGTGCGACACCGTCCAGAGCGGTCAGGGGCAGCCCCGCCAGGTCGGCAAGATCCGACTCCCAGACGTCGGTACCAGCGGCGGTGGCCGGCTCAGGAACGGCGGCTTCGGCGTGGCACAGAGCGGGCGGCTGGTCCAAGATGCTCCCCCTTCTCGCACGGTGGCACGCGATGCCCCGTGCCCGTGTCCATGTCCATCATGGCCATTCCTGCCCGGGTCGAAAACCGTACGATCACGCCACCCGATCATTTCTGATCGCGCGGGCGTCCTACGGAGTCCGCGAACTCCCTTAGGGCAGACCCTAGTTCGTCCTTGAGGTCCGGATCGTCGTCGAGCGCGACGACGGCGTCGTACAGCTCCCACAGCCTCTCCGGTCGGCCCCGGGCCAGCCTGTTGAGGATGCCGACGACATCCGTGCGGGCCCTGCTGTGACGAGGCAGCGTCGCAGTGACACGCGGGTCCAGCGTGCCTATCACCGCCTGCCGTTCGACGGGATCCCCCATCGCCGGATAGGCGAGCAGGGCGTCGACGGCTCGCTGCAACGGTGAAGCCGGGCGCGCCCCGGCACCCGCCCGAGCGGGCGTCACGATGTCGGTGCGCTCGGGGCTCTGGAGCCGAATCTCCGGATACTGGAGAGTACGTCCCGCTTCCCTGAGGGCCGCGATACGCGCCCTTACGGCCGGAAACAGTCCCTCCGGATCGGGCAGGGCGGGCAGGACGGCCGTCTCCTCGGCCAGGAGCCCGAGCAGGATCTCGGAGAACAGCCCCGTACCGCGCTCGGGGTCGTTGGCGGCGACCCGTCCGCGCCCGGCCGCCCGCAGCAGCGTCTGCCGATGGGCGAGGTTGCGCCGCCCCACCGGAAGGGCGGCCGACGGCAGTCGCTCCCGGAAGGCGAGGTCCTCCTCGAAGGTCTCGCAGGCGTCCACGATCCACAGCTGCTCACCGAAGGCCGGTACGGCGTCCCCCGCGAACCGGTCGAGCGCGGAGTCCAGGTCGATGCCCAGCTTGTCGGCGGTACTGGCGTCGGCACAGAACAACCGCAGGTGCCCGGCCAGGTCGAGAACGCCGTGCCCGCCCCACCACACCCACAGGACGTCGCCCTGGACCAGGGGCAGTTCCCGGACGAGGACGCGGCGCAGGGTGGCATGGTCGGCGGGTTGCCACGGAACGTCCGGGACGTAGGACGGCAGCGGGGCGAGGTGGAGCCGGAGCTGCTCGTCCGGCACCCCGGCCGCCCGGAGCAGCCGGTGGAAGGCCACGGCGTCCCGGGCCGGCCCGGGCAGGTCCCAGCCGGGTCCGGCGTCGTACCGCTCGACACCGACGATCAGCGCGTGCACCCGGGCGGGATTCACGGCAGCCGGTCCACGATGTGCCGGTAGACCTCGGGGTTCGTCCAATAGGCGCTGTGCGAGGCCGGGAAGGGCTGGCGGCTGTCGACCGGGACGTCCGTGACACGGCCCGGGAACAGGCCCGCGCCGAGGTAGGAGAGCAGGTCGCGGTGGTCGTACAGGTTCAGCCAGTCGGGCATGTGCGGCGGGAGCGGGGCGGGGGGTTCGAGGGAGGGCAGGGATCCGGACTCGTACAGGAACGGCCCTTGGGAGCCCGCCGTCACCAGGAGCCGGACCTGCGGCAGCGGCGCGGAGACCAGGGTGTCCAGGGCGATGATCCCGCCCAGGCTGTGGCCGACGAGGGTCACCGGCGGCTCCAGGCCCGCGACCAGGTCGCGCAGGCCGGTGCGGGCGGCCTCGCCCCGGCTGAGGTACCGCAGGATGTCACCGGCGGCCGGATGGGCGGCCTCGGTGAGGGCGCGCCTGCGGCGCACGGCGGCACGGGATG
>KE354271.1 GCA_000415505.1 Streptomyces afghaniensis 772 | reverse complement strand
CGGGCCAGGCCGCCCCCAGCTCGGCTGCGGGCGCGTCCCCTTGGGCGGCCAGGGCGGCGAGGCGCGCCCGGATCACGTGATCGGGCGGCAGGGAACCGGGCGCCCTCTCGGTGACCTGCGGAGCACCGGCCGCGGCGAGGGCGAGTTCGGCGTACGGGTCGGCGTAGAGGGCGGCCCAGGCGGCGGCCGCCTCGTCTTCGGGGGACCGCTCGGCCGGTCCCCGGGACGTACCGCCCGGCTCCGCCGGCAGACTGGCACCGCCGGCGGCGAGCGTGGCGCCGTGCGCGCCTCCCCAGTAGTAGGGCACGATGCGAAGTCCCTCGCGCAGGGCGGTCAGCCCGGCCGCCACGCGCCCCGCAAGCTTCGAGAAGCCTGGTTCGCGCACCCCTGTTCCATGAATGAAGACGACTGTCGCCATGTGCCCCCCGTGACACCCGCGCAGAGTTGTGTACGACTGCCGATACGCCGTCAAGTTACCAGTAACATAAGGAGGTTGGGGTCGAGCAGACAGGCGACGACCCCACCCACGGCCCGATCGAGGCCACGACAACTGGACACAGGGGGACGCAGTGGGCGCTGAAGCGGTGGTCACGCATTTCCTGTTCGCCTCGGCCCTGATCCTGGCGATCGGCCACGGCGCCGGCTGGGTGGCACAGCGTCTGAAGCAGCCGTACATCGTGGGCCAGTTGACGGCGGGTATCGCCCTCGGTCCCTCGCTGCTCGGCAGCACGGCGCCGGATGCCTACACGCTGCTGTTCCCCCAGGAGATCGGCATCGCGCTGAACGGGCTCGCGCAGTTCGCCCTGGTGGTCTTCCTGTTCGCGGTGGGATACGAGCTGGATCTGAAGATCCTGGGCGACCGGGCGCGTACGGCGGTGACGGTGGCGCTGGCGGCGTTCGTGGTGCCGATGGTCGTGGGAAGCGGCTGCGCGCTGCTGTTCCGGGAGCAGCTGCGGGCCCTGGACATGCCCGTGCTCACGGTCGGCATGGTGCTGTTCGCCGGTGTCGCCCTGTCGATAACGGCCGTACCGGTGCTGACGGCCATCGTGCGGGAGAACGGTCTGGCCGACACGGTGCCGGGAGTCCTCGCGGTGTCCGCCGCGGGGCTGCTCGACGTGATCGGCTGGACGGTGCTGGCCGGGACGATGCTGGACGGCGACGGCGGGGAGCACGCGCTGGGCTGGCAGTGGCGGGCGGCCGTCGCGGCCGGTTTCGCCGTGCTGATGCTGGTGGCGGCCCGGCCGGTGCTGCGCAGGCTGCTGTGGCGGACCCGCATGGAGCCGTCCCTGCGGCTGGCGCTGCTGATCGGCTTCGCCTGCGCGTCGGCGTCCGTGACGGCGTACCTCGGGCTGCACGCCATCTGCGGCGCCCTGCTCGCGGGGATCGTCTGCCCGCGTCAGGACGACGGCACGCTCGACCCGGACCTGCTGCGGCCCCTGCACGTCGTCAGCTCGCTCCTGGTGCCCTACTTCTTCGTCTTCTCCGGGCAGTCCGTCACCCTCGACACCATGAACGCCACCGGGTGGATCACGCTGCTGGTGGTGACGGTGCTGGCGGTCACCACGAAGGTCGGCAGTGGCGTGGTGGCGGCCCGCATGGGAGGACTGGACCGGGACGACGCACGGACCGTAGGTGTTCTGCTGAGCGCCCGCGGCCTCACGGAGCTGATCGCCCTCAACGCCGGTCTCCAGACGGGCCTGGTGAGCAAACCCCTCTACACGGTGCTGGTCTTCATGGCCCTCGCCACGACACTGCTGACCCAGCCCCTGCTGATCCTGGTCCGCCGGCTGTCGGACCACGAGCCGACCCGCGTCCCGGGCCGGGCCGAGAGCGTGACCGTCCTGCCGCTCCAGGACCGCGTCACCGACGCCCCGGTGCCCCCGCAGCCCTCGGACGGCACGCCCACCACGCCGGTGGCGGACGCGGGCTGACCTGCCCGGGGTGGCACACGGGCGCCACCCCGGCCGCACCGGCCGCTACATCGGCATCGGGGCCAAGTCGCACTCGATGCGCCGGCGCTGGCGGGCCGCGACGAGCCAGGGGTGATCGGCGCGGACCACCCGTCCGAAGCCCTCCACGGCCTTGCGCTGCAACTCGTCCGCCTCCTCCCCGCGGCCGAGGCCCCGCAGGTCCAGCGCGAGGTTCGCCATGACGGACAGCGTCAGGGGGTGCTCCTCCCCCGCGACTTCGACGAGCACCGGCAGATTGGCCTCGTCGATCTCGCGCGCCCGCTCGAAGTCGAGTCGGGCGTACGCCGTGTTGGCCTGGCCGATGGTGACGGTCAGGGCGGTGACGTGACGGGGTCCCACCGACTCGGCCAGTCTGCGGGCCGCGTCGTCCTCCTGCTCCTGCGCGGCGTCGATCGCCCCCAGCGCCCGCAGGGTGGCGGCCAGGTTGGCCCTGGCCAGCAGGGTGTACGCGTGGTTCTCGCCGAGGCGCTGCTGGAACCGCCGTACCGTGACCTCCGCGAGCTGCCGGGAACCCTCGAAGTCGCCGGCGAGCCGCAGATCGACGAAGACGTTGGTCGCGGTCGACATCGAGTCGAAGTGGTCGGGCCCGTAGCGGGCGACGAAGCGCCGCAGGGTCTCCTCGGCGAGCTTGGCGGCCTCGGCCAGTGCCCCGTCGCGGCGCCGGCACACGGCGAGGTTGCGGGCGATGCGCAGGGTGAGCGGATGCTCGTCGCCGAGTGCGCTGCGGGCCCGGCGGTAGGCGTCCTCCTGGAAGTCGCGGGCGCCGGGGTAGTCGCCGCTCTCGCGCATGTCGATGGAGAGGGCGTTGAGGGTGTTGAGGGCGAAGAAGCTGGCCGGGCCGAACAGCAGCTCGCGCTGCCGGGCGTTCTCCTGGTCCAGCGGCAGTGCCTCCCGGAACCGGCCGCACAGCCGCAGGGCGACGCCGTACGTGTGGGTGGCGCGCAGCGTGGCCGGGTCGTCGGCGCCGAACAGGGACCGGGCCAACTCGGTGGCCTCCTCGGTCAGTTGCCGTGCCTCGTCGAACCTGCCCTGGTAGTTGCGGGCGTCGGCCATCTCGCACAGGGAGTCGATCAGGTCCTCGTGGTAGCCCTCCAGGCGGCGGGAGACCTCCAGCGCCTTCTCGGTGAGCGGGATGGACTCGGGGACCTGGCCGATCTGGCGCAGCAGGAACGCGAAGGTCTTCGTCATGCGCAGGACGTGCACGTCCTCCTCGCCGGAGGCGGCGAGCCAGGCGCTCCAGGCCTGGCGGGCGAAGTCGGCGGCGCCTTCGTGGTCGCCCCAGAAGTACAG
>KE354270.1 GCA_000415505.1 Streptomyces afghaniensis 772 | reverse complement strand
AAGAAGGCGAAGAAGGTGCTGGTGTGGACCGGCGGCACGATGGCGTTCGTGCTGGTCGGCGTCGGGGCGGCCGGCTACTTCTACCTCCGGCACCTGGAGGGCAACGTCACGACGACCGACGTCGGCAGCGCGGGCGCCAGCAACTTCAGCAAGGACGAGGCCTTCAGCATCCTCATCATCGGCACGGACAAACGCACCGGTGCGGGCAACGAGGGCTACGGCGACAAGGGCAGCAGCGGGCACGCCGACACCACGATCCTGCTGCACGTCGCCAAGGACCGCTCCAACGCGACCGCGCTCAGCATCCCCCGGGACCTGATCGTGAACATCCCCGACTGCCCGACGAAGCTGGAGGACGGCTCGGAGAAGGTCGTCCCGGGCCTGCGGGGCGTCCGCTTCAACCGGAGCCTCGGGGAGGGCGGCCGGGACCCGGGCTGCACGATGCGCACGGTGAAGGAGAACACCGGCATCCAGGTCGACCACTTCATGATGGCCGACTTCAACGCGGTGAAGACACTGACCACGGCGGTGGACGGGGTCGACGTCTGTGTGGAGAAGCCGGTCAACGACAAGGAGTCCAAACTCGTCCTGCCCGCGGGCCCGTCGAAGGTCGAGGGCGAGCAGGCCCTCGCGTTCGTCCGGACCCGCAAGAGCTTCGGCAACAGCGGTGACCTGGACCGGATCAAGGTGCAGCAGCAGTTCCTGGGCTCGCTCATGCGCAAGATGTCCTCCGGTGACACCCTCACCAGCCCCTCGAAGCTGCTGAAGCTGGCCGAGGCCGCCACCAAGGCGCTGACCGTGGACCAGGCCATCGGCAGTGTCGGCACCCTCAAGGACGTCGCGCTGGAGCTGAAGAAGGTGCCGACGAAGAACATCAGCTTCGCGACGGTGCCGGTGGTGGACAACCCGGCGGAGCAGGTGAAGGCGACAGTCGTCCTCGACCAGTCGAAGGCCCCGCAGGTGTTCGACATGATCAAGAACGACGTCTCGTTCACCGAGGTCAAGCAGCAGAAGAAGAAGGAGAAGGACGCCGAGGCCGCACGGCTGAAGGGCACCAAGGCCCCCGCCTCCGAGGTCCGGGTGCGGATCCTCAACGGCGGTGCCGTCGCCGGCAGCGCGCAGAAAACCCTCCAGTACCTCCAGGTCGAGGAGGGCGTCACCAAGTCCGAGAACGGCGGGAACGCCCCCGCCGAACTGGCGAGGACCACCCTCGAGTACGCCCCCGACCAGGCCGACCAGGCCCGCCGCCTCGCCGACATCATGGGACTGTCCGGCTCGGCGCTGAAGCCCGGCGAGAGCGTGACCAACTCCCAGGGTGTGCCCGCCATGACCCTGACCCTCGGCAAGGACTTCAAGGGTGCCGGTGTGAAGCTCGACGCCCCGGTCGAGGCGGCGGATGTGGAGAAGTCCACCGCCGACAAGGTGAAGTGCGCGAGTTGACCCGCTGAGGGCAACTGACAGGCCCGTCATGCGTCTAACAGGAGGCAGGGCGGGCCTGTCGCGTGCGCGGGGGGCGGGAAGGACCGGGAAGTGACGCAGAGCGGTGTGCGGGAGAACGAATCGCGGCAGGGCGTCCGCCAGGAACCGGGCCCGGGTGAGACCGAGTCGGCGCCGGGCGGCGAGGGGCCGCCACGGCGCCCGCGGCGGCTGCTGAAGTGGTCCGCGGCCGTGCTCGCCCTCCTCATACTCGGGACGGCCGGGGCCGGATACCTCTACTACCGGCACCTCAACGGCAACATCAAGAAGGACGCGCTGAACCTCGGCGACCACAAGGTCGCCGCACCGACGCCGAACGCCGCCGGGCAGACCCCGCTGAACATCCTGCTGATCGGCTCGGACGCACGGGACAGCAAGGAGAACCAGAAACTCGGCGGCGCCCGTGAGACGTTCGGCGCCGCGCCCCTGGCGGACGTGCAGATGCTGCTGCACCTGTCCGCCGACCGCACCAACATGTCGGTCGTCAGCATGCCCCGGGACACGCTCGTGAAGATCCCGAAGTGCACCGACCCGGACGACGGGAAGGTGTACCCGGAGACGCAGGGGCGGAGGATGACCAACCAGAGCCTCGGGCACGGCGGTCCGGGCTGCACGGTGGCCACCTGGCAGGAGCTCACCGGCATCCACATCGACCACTTCATCATGGTCGACTTCGCGGGCGTGGTGTCGATGGCCGACGCCGTCGGCGGTGTCCCCGTGTGCGTCGACGCCAACATCCACTCCCGCACCTCCGACGGCAAGGGTTCGGGTCTGAAGCTGGAGAAGGGCACCTCGTACATCCAGGGCGAGCAGGCCCTCCAGTGGCTGCGCACCCGCTACGGCTTCGAGGACGGCAGCGACCTCGCCCGCGCCAAGGCCCAGCACATGTACATGAACGCGATGGTCCGCCAGCTGCGCGAGAACGCCACCCTCAGCAGTCCCAACAAGCTCCGCAGACTGGCCGAGGAGGCCACCCGCGCCCTGACGGTCGACCCCGGCCTCGACACCGTCAAGAAGCTCTACGACCTCAGCGACGAGCTGCGCAAGGTCGAGCCGGAGCGCATCACCATGACCACGATGCCCAACCGGTACGTGGGCGCCCGCGTGGAACCCACGGAGGACGCCGAGCAGCTGTTCCGGCTGGTGCGGGAGGACATCGCGCTGGACGGCAAGGACAAGGACGGGAAAAAGGCGGCGGAGAAGGCTTCCGCCGACCCGGCCGCGGCCGACGACGAGATCCCCGTGCAGGTCCGCAACGGCACCCGGACCGACACCCTGGCCGCGGCACGCGGGCGCGCGAGCACGGTGGCCGGGCTGCTGACCGAGCAGGGGTTCGCCCAGGCCGTCGCCGACACCACCGGCTCGTGGAGCGAGGAGCGCACCGTCGTCCGCTACCCGAGCGCCGACCTGGAGGGCGACGCCCAGCGGGTCGCCAAGGCCCTGGGGATCCCTCTGAGTTCGGTCAAGCGGTCGACCGGCGTCTCCGGCGTCACGCTCGTCGTGGGCGCCGACTGGCGGGAGGGCACGGACTACAAGGCGCCGAAGCGGGACGACAAGACCCCGAAGTCGGCCGACGCGCTCAACGGCGCGGACGACAAGGCCTGCATGCACGTGAACCCGAACTTCACCTGGTGACGCGTTCGGGCCCCTCCCACGGGAGGGGCCCGAACGCGTGCGGGGTGTGTCAGCCGGTGGTCGCGTCCGCCCGGACCGCCGGGCGCCGGGACGCGATGACCTTCTTCGCCAGCGACCGGGGGCTGGTCAGAAAGCCCCAGCCCCACGACATGTGCATGGTGGCCAGCGCCACGGGGATCTGGAGCCGCGCCTTCAGCGGCAGCCCCCTGCCCGCCGGGACCGAGCCGAGCAGGATCGCCGCGAGATAGCCGCCGGGCACCACGAAACCCCACGGCGTCAGCAGCGCGCCCACCAGGGTCCCGGCCGCGATCGCGCACACGGCGGTCGGCGGGGCGAGGTAGCGCAGGTTGATCGAGCCCTCGTGGAAGCGGGCGACGACGTGCCGCCAGCGCCCGTAGTCCTTGTACTGCTTGGCGAGCGCCTTCACGCTCGGCCGCGGCCGGTACGACACCTTCAGCTCGGGCGAGAACCAGATGAGGCCCCCGGCCTCCCTGATCCGGAAGTTCAGCTCCCAGTCCTGGGCGCGGATGAACTCCACGTTGTAGCCGCCCTGCTGCTCCAGCGCCTCGCGCCGGAACACTCCGAGGTAGACGGTGTCGGCCGGGCCCGCCTGTCCGCCCGTGTGGAAGGAGGCGTTGCCCACACCTATCTTCGAGGTCATCGCGGCGGCGACGGCACGCTCCCAGTCGTTCTCGCCCTCGGCGTGCATGATGCCGCCGACGTTCTGCGCGCCGGTCTCCTCCAGGAGCCGTACGGCGGTGGCGATGTAGTTGGGCGAGAGCATGCCGTGCCCGTCGACGCGGACGACGATCGGGTGGCGGGAGGCGTTGATCGCCGCGTTCAGCGCCGCGGGCGTACGGCCGGTGGGGTTGGGGACGGTATGCACGCGCGGGTCTTCGGCCACGAGCTCGGCGGCGATCTCGTCCGTGCGGTCCGTGGACGGACCGAGGGCGATCACGACCTCCATCTCGCCGGCGTACTCCTGCGCGAGGATCGCTTGGACTGCTCCCCGCAGATGCCGTTCCTCGTCGAGGACGGGCATGATCACGGAAACGGCGGGGAGCCGCACGTCGGGATTGGCGTTCATAGGGGCCTCACGTTACCGCGAACGGGGGACACCAGTGCGCGCCGCAGGGGCGGTACCGCGGGCCGCAGATCGTATCGGCCTACGGTTTCACGGATCCCACGTACGGCCGTCGTCCGGAGGTCGTCCCCTTGCCCACGCCGCCGCGGTCCCCTCGGTCCACCGCCGCCCCGCACGCGCCGCCCGCACGCCCCTCGCCCCGGGCGTCGCCCCGCGCCACGGCCCCGCCGCCGCCCCGCGACCGGCGCCGGAAACCGCGCTGGGGCATGCGGGTGGTCACCACCCTGTCCGTGGTGGTCCTCGCGTCCGCCGGTATCGGGCACGCGGTGATGACCAGCCTGGACGCGGACATCGCCCGGGTCGACCCCTTCAAGGACATGAAGAACCGGCCGCAGGCGGGGCACGGCATGAACGTGCTGCTGGTCGGCACCGACGGCCGCGAGGAGATCAGCAAGGAGCAGCGGCGGAAGTACCGGCTGGGCGGGGAGCCCTGCCACTGCACCGACACGATCATGATCGTGCACGTCTCGGAGGACCGGGAACGGGCGAGTGTGGTGAGCCTGCCGCGCGACTCGTACGCCATGACGCCCGCGCACGTCGACCGTACGACGGGCAAGCGGCACGGTTCGCACCCGGTCAAGCTGAACGCGGCGTACGCCGAGGGCGGGCCGCAGCTGACCGTGCGGACGGTCGAGAGCATGACGAAGGTGAAGATCGACCACTATCTGGAGGTCGACTTCACCAGCTTCATGAGGACGGTGGACGTGGTCGGCGGCGTACAGATCTGCACCGCCGCCCCGCTCAGGGACAGCTACACCGGCCTGAACCTCCCGGCCGGGCGGCACACGCTGGCGGGCGGGCAGGCGCTCCAGTACGTACGCGCGCGCCACCTCGACGGGGCCTCGGACCTGGGCCGGATGAAACGCCAGCAGCGGTTCATGGCGGCGCTCGTGGAACGGATCACCTCCTCGGGGATCCTCCTCAACCCGATGAAGTTCCGGGACGTGACGCGGGCGGTGCTCGGCTCGGTGCGGGCGGACAAGGGCTTCGGCACGGAGGAGATGCTGGACCTGGGCCGGGCCATGCGGAACTTCTCCCCCTCCTCCTCCGAGTTCACGACCGTCCCGATCGGGCGCATGGAGTTCGCCGTGCAGGGCGTCGGCTCGACGCTGAAGTGGGACCCCGTGAAGGCGGAGCGGCTCTTCCACGCCCTGCGCGAGGACCGGCCGCTGTCCGTGCGCCGGCCGCACAGCGAGGCGCGGATCGTCCCGGTCGCCCCGCAGCAGATCCGCGTCCAGGTGGAGAACGGCACGGGCACGCCCGGCCTCGGCCGCCGCGTGGACGCGGCCCTGGCGTCGACGGGCTTCCGTACGACCCGGGCCCCGGTGAACGCCGCCGCCAGTGACGTGAAGCGCACGATCGTCGCCTACGACCCCCGCTGGGACCGCTCGGCCAAGTCCCTCGCCGCGGCCCTGCCGGGCAGCGAACTCCGCCCGGTCAAGGGCCTGGGCGGGACCCTGAAGGTCATCGCGGGCACGGACTTCGAACGCGTACGCAAGGTACGGGCCGACGGCCCGGGGCAGGGCGAGTCCGGGGTGGTGCGCGGGGATGAGGTGGCGTGCTCGTAGGGTCCGTGCCGCACGCATGGCGGATTACTTCCTTCCGCCCCGTGGCGGTCGGGCCCCGGCAGGCGTAGGACGGAAGGCACGAGGGCCGGGCCCCGGCTCTCGCCGTCCCCCGGGAGGAATCATGACCCAGCAGCCCGCCACGATGACCCCGCTGAGCAAGGAGATGCAGGACTGCGTCCAGGCGTGCATGACCTGCCACAGCGTGTGCGAGGAGACCATGAGCTCCTGCCTGCAGATGGGCGGCCAGGCCCAGATGCAGATCATGCGCGCGGTCATGGACTGCGCCGAGATGACGCGTATGTGCGCCGACATGATGATGCGCCGCTCGCCGCTGTCGGCCGAGATGTGCGCGATGTGCGCCCGGGCCTGCGACATGTGCGCCGAGGCGTGTATGTCCATGCCGGACGACGCCCAGATGATGCGCTGCGCCGAGGCGTGTCGCCGCTGTGCCGAGACGTGCCGGTCGATGTCGGCCGCCACGATGTGAGGACCGCCTCACAGCAGTCGGGGGCACCCCCGTGGGTGCCCCCGACGCATGCCGGTGCTCAGTTGCCCGAGACGGTGACCGTCTCGTCGTTCTTCAGCTGGTTGACCAGCGTCTTCACCTTCGCGGTGTCCCACTGGAGATTGCCGTTCGCCGAGTTGCCCGCGATCGGCATGTTCATCGACTTGCCCTCGCCGCCGCTGACGCCCTTCATCGCCCAGAACATCGACGCCAGGTCGAACAGGCCCATGTCCTTGTCGACCACGAGCGAGTCCAGGCCCGCGCCCATGGTCGGGTACAGCTTGAACGGGTTGAGGATCGTGCTCGGGGTGGCGACCTGGTTGGCCAGCGCGGAGAGGAACTTCTGCTGGTTCTTCGTGCGGTCCAGGTCGGAGCCGGCGAGCGCGTAGCGGGTACGGACGAAGGCGAGGGCCTGCTCGCCGTTGAGGGTCTGCTTGCCCTTCTTCAGATCCGCGCCCGACTTGGTGTCCTTGATGTCCTGCGGGATGTCCATCTCGACACCGCCGACCGCGTCCACGATGTTCGCGAAGCCGCCGAAGCCGATCTCCACGTAGTGGTCGATGTGCAGGCCGGTGTTGGCCTCGACGGTGCGGACCAGCAGTTCGGGGCCGTCCTCCGCGTACGCCGCGTTCAGCTTCGTCTGGCGTCCGGTGGCCGGGTAGAGCTTGCCGGAGTCGGAGCCCTTGTACGACGGGATCGTGACGTTCGAGTCACGCGGCAGCGAGATCAGCGTCGGGCCGTTGCCACCGGTGTGCAGGATCATCATCGAGTCCGTGCGCTTGCCCTCGGCGGACCCGGTGTGCAGCTTCTTCTTCTCCTCGGCCGACATGCCCGCGCGGCTGTCGGAGCCGACGATCAGGTAGTTCGTGCCCTCGCCCGCCTCCGGCCGGTCGATGACCTTCGACAGGTCGACGTCGCGGTTGAGCTTGGAGTCGGCCCAGAAGTAGGTGCCGACGCTCGTCACGACCAGCAACGTCACGAGCGTGATGGCCGTCACCTTGATGCGGCGGCGCCAGTTCGGCGCGGGGCGCGGCTCGTACATCCCGTCGCCCGGACCGCCAGGTCCTCTGCCGCCGGGTGAGCCGTAGACCTGGCCGGTGTTGTAGCCGCTGTCGTAGCCGTCGCCGGGGCCGTATCCGCCGCCGTCCACGTACGACGGCTGCTGCGGCACGCCGCCCTGGTACGGCGGGGCGCCGCCGTAGCCGGCCTGCCCGGGCGATGCCGCCGGACCGCGGCGGACCTGCCGCATGACACGGGCGCTCTCGGGCTGTGCGCTCGAGCTGCCGCGTCCGTAGCGGTTGCCGCGGTTGTCACCGGAGAATCCCTCGGGCCAATCATTCATGCGCCCCAGTGTGCAGGTCCCGGTAGTACGCCATACAAGAGTCGTCGGAAAATCAGAGCACGGCTGTGGCGAAGCTGACACAAAACCCCCTCATACCGCCTCGGCATAAGGTAGGGGCCATGACAGACCAGGCCCCAGCTGCGGATTCCGGCACTGCGGATATCCCGGGCAAGCCGACTTCGGCGTCCCGCACCACCCTCAGCCACATCATGACCCACAACGACACCAACCTTCTGGGGACGGTGCACGGTGGCGTGATCATGAAGCTGGTGGACGACGCGGCGGGTGCCGTGGCCGGGCGGCACTCCGGCGGGCCGGCGGTGACGGCGTCCATGGACGAGATGGCGTTCCTGGAGCCGGTCCGCGTCGGTGACCTGGTCCACGTCAAGGCGCAGGTCAACTGGACCGGCCGCACCTCCATGGAGGTCGGCGTCCGCGTCCTGGCCGAACGCTGGAACGAGTCCGCCCCGCCCACGCAGGTCGGCTCGGCCTACCTCGTCTTCGCGGCCGTCGACGCCGACGGCAAGCCCCGCCGGGTCCCCCCGGTCCTCCCGGAGACCGAACGCGACAAGCGCCGCTACCAGGAGGCCCAGATCCGCCGCACCCACCGCCTGGCCCGCCGCCGGGCGATCATGGAGCTGCGGGAGAAGCGGGCGGCGGAGGGGTTCGAGGACTGAGTGAGCCTCCCGCGGAACGGGAGGCTCACCAGCTGACGCAGGGGCCTGTTACGGCAGGTTGCGCGCCATCACGATGCGCTGGACCTGGTTCGTGCCCTCGTAGATCTGGGTGATCTTGGCGTCGCGCATCATGCGCTCCACCGGGTAGTCGCGCGTGTAGCCGTACCCGCCGAGGAGCTGGACGGCGTCCGTGGTGGCCTCCATCGCCACGTCCGAGGCGAAGCACTTGGCGGCGGCGCCCAGGTAGGTGAGGTCGGCGTCGCCGCGCTCGGAGGCGGCGGCGGCCTGGTAGGTCAGGGCGCGGGCGGCCGAGATCTTCATGGCCATGTCGGCGAGCATGAACTGGATGCCCTGGAAGTCGGCGATCGGCTTGCCGAACTGCTTGCGCTCCTTGACGTAGCCCTTGGCGTAGTCGAGGGCGCCCTGGGCGATGCCGAGGGCCTGGGCGGCGATGGTGATGCGGGTGTGGTCGAGGGTCTTCATCGCCGTGGCGAAGCCGGTGCCCTCCTCGCCGATCATGCGGTCGGCGGGGATGCGGACGTTGTCGAGGTAGACCTCGCGGGTCGGGGAGCCCTTGATGCCGAGCTTCTTCTCCGGGGCGCCGAAGGAGACGCCCTCGTCGGACTTCTCGACGACGAAGGCGGAGATGCCTTTCGAGCGCTTGGCCGGGTCCGTGACCGCCATCACCGTGTAGTACTCGGACTCGCCCGCGTTGGTGATCCAGCGCTTCACGCCGTTGAGGATCCAGTGGTCGCCGTCGCGGACGGCCTTCGTCTTCATGCCGGCGGCGTCGGAGCCGGCGTCCGGCTCGGACAGGCAGTACGAGAACATGCCGTCGCCCTTGGCGAGCGGGGCCATGTACTTCTTCTTCAGCTCCTCGGAGCCGGAGAGGATCACCGGGAGCGAACCCAGCTTGTTCACCGCGGGGATGAGGGAGGAGGAGGCGCAGACGCGTGCGACTTCCTCGATCACTATGACGGTGGCGAGCGCGTCGGCGCCCGAGCCGCCGTACTCCTCGGGTACGTGCACGGCGTGCAGGTCGTTCGCGACCAGCGCCTCGAGTGCCTCGCGCGGGAAGCGGGCCTCCTCGTCCACCGCGGCGGCGTACGGCGCGATCTTCGCCTCGGCCAGTGAGCGGACGGCGTCGCGGAGCATGTCGTGCTCCTCGGACGGGCGGTACAGGTCGAAGTCAGCCGATCCGGCCAAGGTCTCTCACGCTCCAAAACGCTGCGATGCGCTAACTACCGTTAAGTAATCAAAAGTTTATGGGGTCGCCCACGGGAGGGATACGTGACCTAGACGACAGCGGGAAAGTTGCCCCGTGAAGCACGCTCCCATGCCCCGGATATGCTCGGGCGCGCACCTGCCGTAGACCCCTGGAGCACCCATGGCCCTGAAGATCACCGTGATCGGCACCGGTTATCTCGGCGCGACACACGCGGCGGCCATGGCCGAGCTCGGCTTCGAGGTGCTCGCCCTCGACGTCGTGCCCGAGAAGATCGAGAAGCTGGAGCGCGGCGAGGCCCCGATGTACGAGCCGGGGCTCGACGAGCTGCTGCGGCGGCATGTCGCGGGGATCGAGGGCGCCAGCGGCCGGCTGCGTTTCACCCAGGACTGGGCCGAGGTCGGCGCGTTCGGCGATGTGCACTTCGTCTGTGTGAACACCCCGCAGCGGCACGGCGAGTACGCCTCCGACATGAGTTACGTCGACTCCGCGTTCGCCTCGCTCGCGCCGCATCTGCACGGCCCGGCCCTGGTCGTCGGCAAGTCGACCGTGCCCGTCGGCACCGCCGACCGGCTGGCGGCCTACCTGTCCGCGCACGCCCCGGCCGGCGAGGACGCCGAGCTGGCGTGGAACCCGGAGTTCCTGCGCGAGGGCTTCGCCGTCAAGGACACGCTGCACCCCGACCGCATCGTGGTCGGCGTGCGCAGCGAGCGCGCCGAGAAGCTGCTGCGCGAGGTGTACGCCACGCCGATCGCCGAGGGCTCGCCGTTCGTGGTGACCGACTTCCCGACCGCCGAGCTGGTGAAGACCTCCGCGAACTCCTTCCTCGCCACGAAGATCTCGTTCATCAACGCCATGGCGGAGGTGTGCGAGGCCGCGGGCGGTGACGTGGCCAAGCTGGCGGAGGCCATCGGCTACGACGACCGGATCGGCAAGAAGTTCCTGCGGGCCGGGATCGGCTTCGGCGGCGGCTGTCTGCCGAAGGACATCCGGGCCTTCATGGCGCGCGCCGGCGAGCTGGGCGCGGACCAGGCGCTGACCTTCCTGCGGGAGATCGACTCCATCAACATGCGCCAGCGCGGGCAGATGGTCGAGCTGACCCGGCAGGCGCTGGGCGGCGGGCCGTTCCTGGGCAAGCGCGTCGCGGTCCTGGGCGCGACCTTCAAGCCCGACTCGGACGACGTCCGGGACTCCCCCGCGCTGAACGTCGCCGGGCAGATCCACCTCCAGGGCGGCCAGGTCACGGTCTACGACCCCAAGGGCATGGACAACGCCCGCCGCGTCTTCCCGACCCTCGGCTACGCCGACTCGGCGCTGGAGGCGGTGCGCGGCGCGGACATCGTGCTGCACCTGACGGAGTGGCGGGAGTTCCGGGAGCTGGACGAGGAGGCGCTCGGCGAGGTCGCCGCGGCCCGGGTCATCCTCGACGGGCGCAACGCCCTCGACCCGGAGCGCTGGCGCAAGGCCGGGTGGACGTACCGGGCGATGGGTCGGCCGACCGCCTGAGCCCATGGCCGGGTCGCGGTCGGCCCCTCGAATTCGGACCGGGTTCCATGAATTCCGGACGGCTTTGCGGGAGATTCGGGAATTCTCGCGGGAACGGTGAAGAGCCGAGCGGATCCACGGGGATTTTCTGTGCGCATTCCGCCGTCGCACCCGGCCGCCGAGGCCGCGCTCGGGGCAGGTGCCCCAAGGATCGGCAGTCCCCTCCGGCCTCGACATACGCCGCCGCCCTCGAAATCATCAATATGAGTTCGAATTCCATTCGAGCAGCACGCGGAATCGACCGTTCTCACGGGCCTGCCCATCAGGAGAGAGGGTCAGGAAACAATCGATTAACCGACGCGTAGTTGCACGGAATCCCCCCTCCACTCCACTGGTCGTCATTCGCCACACCTTCCATTGGCTTGACCTGACCATGCCAGGAGTGCCCCATGCCCTTGTTCTCCCGGGCGGAGTGGCCGCGGGATCACCGCGACGAGTTGGTGGCCGGCGCGCTCGTCGGCGCCGTGGTCATCGTGCTGGGTTACGCGTCGGGCATCGGTGCCCCCTCCGCCTCCGGCAGCACGCAGACCGCCGCTCCCCCGACAGCACCGCCCGCGGCCACCGCGCCGGCGAACCCCACACCGGCCGCGCCGGGCGGCCCCAGCGTATCGGATCCGGGCACCGGGGCGGGCCAAGTCCCCATCGGCAGCGGCCCGTTGCCCGGGTACGGCGGAATCGGCGCGGGCGCC
>KE354269.1 GCA_000415505.1 Streptomyces afghaniensis 772 | reverse complement strand
CACGCCCACGCCCAGCCCTCGGGGTCGCCCCGGCCGACCGGTGGACACCTGCAGGACGGCGAGGTCACCCTCGTCAACCGCTCCTCGGCGGGCTCACCGAACCCGTGTTCGGGCTGCTCGACGGCGCGGACGGGACGCCCGCGCCGCAGCCCTCCCCCTGTGTCGGCCTGGCCCCGGCCGGCAGCCTCCTCGACGGCATCGCGTCCCCCGGGCCGGAGGCGACCCCGTGACCACGACCGTCCGCCGCGCCCTGCTCCTGCTCCTGCTCACCCCGCTCCTCTACGTCCTGGCCGGAGCGCCCCAGGCCGCCTTCGCCCACACGGAGCTGGTCTCGTCCTCCCCGAAGGACGGGGCGGACCTGGCGAAGGCCCCCGGCCACCTCACCCTCACCTTCGACGAGGCCGTCGACCTCGCCGACGTCCGTGTGCTGACGGTGGGCGGCGACCGGCTGCCGGTGTCCCGTGCGCCGGGCGGCGGGACCGACGCCGTGCGGGTCGCACTCCCCGCCCGGGAGCACGGTGAGCTCGCCGTCATGTGGTCCGTGGTCGACGCGGAGGACGGACACGCCTCCTCCGGCCGGATCGCCCTCACCATCGGCGCACCGGCCGCGAAGACCGGCGGCGAGGCCGCCGCCTCCGCTCCCGCCCCCTCGCCCTCGCTGCGCAAGGCCCTCGTCGCCGCCCGCTGGGCCGGTTATCTCGCGCTGGCCCTGTTCGTCGGCGGCCTCGCCTTCGTCGTGCTGCTGTGGCCGCGCGGCGCGGCCGAGCCGCGGTCCCGGGCGCTGCTCGTGCTCGCCTGGACGGTCGGGCTGCCGGCCACCGTCGCAAGCATCGGCCTCCAGGGGCCTACGGCACGCTCGGCGGACTGCGGGACGCGCTGCGCCCGACGACGTACGCCGATCTGCTGGCCACCGAGCCCGGGGTCGTGCTCGCCGCCCGCGCTCTGGTGTGGGTGCTGGCAGCCGTGGTGCTCGGCGCCCTGCTCCAGGGCGGGGCCCGCACCTCCCGCTCCCCGGGCTGGCGGGTGGGCGCCCTCGCGGTGACGTTCGGGCTGCTGCGGACCACCGGCATGACGGGACACAGCTCCGAGGGCCCCGAGCCCACGTGGGGTGCCGTCGCCGACTTCGTCCATCTGCTCGGCGCCTCGCTGTGGATCGGCGGGCTGGCCGTCCTCGCGCTGGCCGTGCTGCCGCGCCGGCGAGCCAGCGAGCTGGCGGTGGTGGTGCCGGGTTACTCACGCCTCGCGGCGGTGAGCGTCACCGGGATCGTCGGCGCCGGGCTGGTGCTCGCCTGGCAGGTGGTGGGGTCGTACGACGCCCTGCTGCACACCTCGTACGGGCAGCTGCTGCTGCTGAAGACGGGCGTGCTCGGGGCCGTCCTGCTCGCCGCGTTCGCGAGCCGCCAGTGGGTGCGCACCCGCCTCGATCTCGCCGTGCTGCTGCGCGGCGACGCCGCCACCGTGCGGCCCTTCGGTTACTCGGTCGCGGCCGAGACGGGGCTCGTCCTCGTCGTGCTCGCCGTGACGAGTCTGCTGGTCACGGCCGACCCCGGCCGTTGAACTCCCCCAAGCACAAGGAGCAGAAGTGAAACGAAAGAACGAGAGCGACGAGACCGGTCAGGGGCAGCGCAGGCCGCCCGCCGGGAACCGGGGTCTGCTGGTCGCCGGGCTCGGTGCGGCGCTGGCCGCCGTGCTCAGCCTCGGGCTGTTGAGCGCGGTCTCCGGTTCCACGCCGGCCGGCTCGGAGCAGGACACGGGCGCGGCTCAGGCGCCCGTGGCCGCCGCCGAGGCACGGCCCGCCGCCGCCAAGGCCGACCACCAGGTCGACATCATGGGCAACAAGTTCGGCGACGGGAAGCAACTCGTCGTCGAGGTCGGCCAGACCGTCCGGTGGACCAACCACGACAGCGTGCCGCACACGGTCACCACCACCAAGGCCCCGGTGAAGTTCGACTCGGGGACGCTGGAGCAGGGCGACTCCTGGTCGTACACCTTCACCAAGGCGGGGACGTACGAGTACTACTGCGCCGTGCACCCGGACATGGTGGCATCGGTGAAGGTCGTCGAGGGCTCCGGCGGCGGCGGCGGATCGACGCCCGCCCCCACGCCCACACCCGCACCCACGGCTCCGCCGACGACCGGCCCCACGCCCGCTCCCCCCTCGTCACCGGCCCCCACGCCGACTCCCACGGGCGGTACCGGCGGTGGCGGCTCCGGTGGCGACGAGCAGTGCACCAGCGTCCAGAACGTGCTGCTGCCGATCCTCCAGCACCTCTACGTGGCACACCTGGAGCGGTCCCCGGGCGAGCAGGTGCAGGACGCACTCGCGCTCGACTCGTACATCAAGATGCACACGGTGTGGGTCGAGAGCATCCTCAAGCCCGCCGTCGAAGGCGGCGGCACGGTGCTCGACGACACCCTCAGCGTGCTGCTGAACCACGTCAACAAGGCACATCTGGAGGAATCGCTCGGACAGCAGGTCACGGACCTGCTCAACCCCGACAGCTACGTGAAGATGCACACCGTCTGGGCCGGGCAGATGCTCACGCCCACCACGGACTTCCTCACGAACAACTGCTGACGGGACAGAGGTGGGCGCCGCTCCGGCCGGGGCTCAGCCGGCCGGAGCGGCGCCCGCTCCATTCTCCACACCATCGCCATGCTTCGGGAACCGCCTTCCAAGGAGACCGGGATGACGACCGTCACCCTGCCCACCGTCCCTCCCCCGCCACAGTCGCCCGGCGGCGCCGGCCGCCGGCTGCCGCTGCCCGGCCGGTACACCGTGGCCCCCGGCCGCTCGCTCACCGAACTCACCGCCTGGTACGGACCGCTGCCGGTCCTGCGCCGTCGCGTCACGCTCGGCGATGCGTCCCTCACCGTGCCGGAGGAAACCGAACGCCCCTCGTTCCGGTACGAGTTCGACGACCGCCGGTTTTCCGCCGTGCTCACCTCGGAGCAGGTCGACGAGGTCCACGGCCGTCTGCAGGTCACCGGCGACCTCGACCTGAACGGCTTGGCCTTCCCCGTCCTGCTGCGGCTGCGGGTGGTCGAGCGGGCCGACGACCGGCTGCTGGTCGTGGGGCACGCCCGGCTGCCGTACCGGCTGCTGCGGCGCGCCACCGGGTTCCGGCTGCCGTGGCGCCGGCCGGCCACCCGGCTGCGGCTGCTGGTCGCGGCGGAGTTCGCGTGAGGGCGGCCCGGCGGACGGCCCGGGGTGCCGCCGTGTCCGCCGTCCTGACGCTCCTCGCCCTGCCGCTGCTGCCGGCCGGGCAGGCGTCGGCGGCCTCGTACAGCGTGACGATGAAGGGATACGCCTTCTCGCCCGCGAGCCTGAGCGTCCCAGCCGGGTCCACGGTGACCTGGACCAACCAGGACACGGCGCCGCACGACGTGAAGACCACCTCGGGCCCGGTCCCGATCCACTCCCCGATGCTCGACAAGGGACAGAGCTGGAGCCTCACGTTCACCACGGCCGGGTCGTACGGCTACGTCTGCACCGTCCACCCGAACATGACGCCGGGATCACGGTCCGCGCGGCGGCCCCGGCGACGACGCGGCACCGACGGCGCACGAGCACCACACCGGCTCCTCCTCGGGACACCGGGCGACCGCGCCGAGCCGGACCACGCCGAGCAGCAGGCCGCCGACGATGCGCATGCCGTCCTCGTCGCCGTCCTCCGCCACGTCCGGCGCCCCGGCGGCCGCGGGCCGGTCACCGCAGGCGTCCCCGCCGTCCCCGGCCGCACAGGCCGCGCAGCAGCCGCAGACGCCAGACAGGCTCCACACCTGCCCCCTCGACCCGCTGCTCGTGCTGACCGGCATCGTGCCGGTGTCGCGGTGCTGTGCCTGCTCCTGGTCGGCTCCCGGGCGTTGGCTCCCCAGGCGCCCCGGGGCACCCCGCGAGGAGGAAGCCTAGGTCAGCCCTTCGCCCGGTACCGGCGCATCTTCGCCCGGGCCCCGCACACCTGCATCGAGCACCAGCGGCCCCGGCCGGCCGGGCTGCGGTCGTAGTACGCCCAGAGGCAGTCGGCCGCCTCGCAGGCCTTGAGCCGGGTCCAGGTGCCGGCGACCAGGGCCTCGG
>KE354268.1 GCA_000415505.1 Streptomyces afghaniensis 772 | reverse complement strand
GCGGCGGCGACACGGGAGAGCAGGGGGCCCTCGTCGGCCGGGGCGAGGGCCGCCGAGCCGTCCCGCCCGTCGACCGCCACCAGCAGCGGCGCCCCGGCCAGCAGGTCGCCCAGCGGGGTCACCTCGCGGTGCGGCGGGTGGCCCGCGTGGGCGAGCAGGACCACGCGCAGGGACTCACGCAGCGCGCGGGCGTCCTCGGCCTCGTCCCGCGTGATCCCGAAGCGTGCCCGGCCCTCCGCCGTGTCCAGCGAGTCGGCACCCGACTCGACGTCCAGCGTGTTCACCAGGGCCTCGACCAGGGCCAGGCCGCCGGGCGCGGGCGCTCTCTCCGTCATGGCTGGACCGTACCTCTCGCGTTTTCCCTTGCGAGGTTACTGCCAATGCGGGAGCATGCAGTAACGGTTACCGGTTACCCGACCTATGAAGGTAACCCGCGAAGGTAACAGCCGCTTCAAGGAGGAAGCCATGGCTCTCGCCAAGCTGGATGTCGTCGTCCTGGACTGTCCCGACCCGCGCGCACTGGCCGGTTTCTACGCCGAGGTGCTCGGCGGCACTCCCACGGTGGAGGCCGACGACTCGGGCGAGTGGGTCGACCTGAAGGTGCCGGGCGGAGCGGCACTGGCCTTCCAGGAGTCCCCCGGGTACGTGCCGCCGAAGTGGCCGTCGCCCGACGGCTCGCAGCAGTTCCATCTCGACCTGGTCGTGGAGGACCTGGACGCGGCCGAGAAGGGCGTGCTGGCGCTCGGCGCGAAGCCGCTGGACGCCGAGGACCGGACGCGGACGTTCCGGGTTTACGCCGATCCGGCCGGGCACCCGTTCTGCCTCTGCGCCTGCTGACACCCGGAGGCCCCATGCCTGCTGTGGCACGTTTCCGTTCCGTCGTCGTCGACTGCCCCGACCCGCGCGAGCTGGCCCGTTTCTACGCGCAGGTCGGGGGCGGCACGCCCGAGGACGACAACCCCGACTGGGTGGTGCTGCGGATCCCCGACGGGCCGCGGCTCGCCTTCCAGCGCTCACCCGGATACACCCCGCCGGAGTGGCCCCGGGCCGACCGCAACGCCCAGCAGTTCCACCTGGACTTCGACGGCGGGTCGACCTGGGAGGAGATCGACGCGGCCGAGGAGCGGGTGCTGGCGCTCGGGGCGCGGGTGCTGAACCGGGAGGACTACGAGAAGAAGGACTTCCGGGTGTACGCCGACCCGGCGGGGCATCCGTTCTGCCTGTGCCGGATCGAGCACACCGTCTGAGTCACCTGCCGGTCACCCGTCCAGCTCGGAGATGGTCGCCGTCGACGGCTCGCGCCGCTGCCGGGCGGCGCGGGCGGTGAAGTCGGCGCCGCACAGCACCCGCTGGACGTTGCCCCAGGTCAGCAGGGCCACGTCGGCCTCGTCCCAGCCGCGCCGCAGCAGCTCGGCGATCAGTCGCGGATAGCAGGAGGTGTCGCCGAGTTCCTGCGGGTGGGCCGAACCCGAGTCGTACGTGCCGGACAGTCCGACGCACTGCGCACCGGCCACGCCCCGGATGTGGTCGAGGTGATCGGCGACGTCGCGGACGGTCGGGCCGGTCTGCTCCGCGGTCAGCGGCACCAGGCACAGCCCCTTGGCCGCGCCCAGCTCCGCCAGCAGCTCGTCGGGGAGGTTGACCGGGTGGGGGCGCAGCGCCCGGGCGGCGGAGCGGCTGAACAGCACGGGCGCCCGGGACAGGCTCAGCACCCGGCGGACGGTCGGCACGGAGGCACCGGAGAGGTCCGCGATCACGCCGATCCGGTTCATCTCGCGCACGACCTCCTCGCCGAACCGCGTCAGTCCCGCCTCGCTCGCCCAGGACACTCCGGTCAGCGTCAGCACGCGCAGGCCGAGGAAGTGCAGCTGGCGCAGGATGCCCAGCGAGTCGCCCACGGCCGAGGCCCCGGCGGGACCGAGGAGCACGGCGACGCGGCCGCAGTTGCGGGCGTCCGCGACCTGCCCCGCCGTGGAGGCCGGACGCAGCCCCTCGTCGCAGGTCCGGGCGATGGTCTTGGCCAGGTCCAGCTGCTCCAGGGTGGCGCCGACGGCCCGGTCGCCGTCCAGGCCCTCGGGCAGGTGCAGCGACCAGAACAGCGCGCCCACATGCCCGCGGCGCAGGCGGGGCACGTCCGTGTCGACGGTGCTCTCGCCCTCCTCCAGGTCGTAACAGGACAGGCGCTTGAGCGCCCAGGGCAGTCCGTTGTAGCCGTCGGCCACGGGGTGGACGGCGAGGATGGCGTGGGCCCGGGCCATCGGTGCGTCGTCCGGATCGGAGACGGGCTCATAGGGCTCCGCCGACTCCGCCGCCATGGCGGCCTCGTCGGGGTACGACTGGGACAGATCGTCGAATTCGCCGGCCGCGGCTGTGGGGCGCAGGTCGTCCTGGAGGTCTGCCATGGCGGCTCCGTGCGGTCGTTCGTAAGGTACGGTCACCGTCGCACGGAGCGCTGAGGGGTTCCTGGTGGGCGGCGCGTTCGGAGTACGGCCCGGACCTCGTGCGGCGACGCTCTCAGGGCACCCGGGCCGCCTCGATCACCTCGTCCAGGGTGTCCCGGGAGCGGATCAGGTCGGCGATCATCCGGTCGATGCGGGCACGCTCGGCCGTGAGCTCGGCGACCAGGTTGGGCGTGGCGCGAACCGAGGGCCCGCCGTCCGTGTCCCGCATGCACGGCAGCAGCTGGACGATCTTCTCGCTGCACAGCCCCGCGGCGAACAGCTCCTGGATCCGGATGACCCGGTCCACGGCCGCCTCCGGGTACTCCCGGTGTCCGCCGGGCGTCCGCTCGGCGGTGAGCATGCCCTGCTTCTCGTAGTAGCGCAGCGACCGCTCGCTGACATTGGTGCGCCGGGCCAGTTCACCGATCCGCACGTCCCACTCCCGGGCTTGATTCTGACATGGGTGTCAGGTTCTAGCGTACGGGCATGACGCAGCACACGACAGCACTCTTCGAACCGGCTCGTCTCCCCGGGCTGGACCTGCCCAACCGTCTGGTGATGGCGCCCCTGACCCGCAACCGGGCCGGGGCCGACGGCACCCCGACCGCGCTCATGGCCACGTACTACGCCCAGCGCGCCTCCGCCGGGCTGATCATCGCCGAGGCCGCGACGCCGAACGCGGTCGGGCAGACGTACCCGAACATCACCGCCGTCCACAGCCCGGCGCACGTGGCCGGCTGGCGGCAGGTCACGGACGCCGTGCGGGAGGCGGGCGGCCGGATGTTCCTCCAGCTCCAGCACGGCGGCCGGGTCGGCCACCCGGCGACCAGCGGGCTGACACCGGTCGCCCCCTCGCCCGTCCCGCTCCCCGAGACGATCTTCACGCCGGAGGGTCACCTGCCGGCCCCGGTACCGCGGGAGATGACCGCCGAGGACATCCGCACCACCGTCGCGGACTTCGCGAAGGCCGCCCGCAACGCGCTGGACGCCGGGTTCGAGGGCGTGGAGGTGCACTCCGCCAACGGCCATCTCCTCCACCAGTTCCTCGCCCGCAACACCAACCTCCGCACCGACGGCTACGGCGGACCGGTCGCCGCCCGGATCCGGTTCACCGCCGAGGTGACCGAGGCCGTGGCCGCCGAGATCGGGGCGGAGCGGGTGGGTCTGAGGGTCTCCCCCGGCAACACCGTCAACGGCATCGAGGAGGGCGAGACGGAGGAGATCTACCCCGCGCTCGCCGAGCGGCTCGGCGGGCTGGGGCTCGCGTATCTGCACCTGGGGTACGCCGACCCGGACACGCCGGTGTTCCGCAAGGTGCGCGCCGGCTGGCCCGGGGTGATCGTCGCCAACCCGGTCCTGAAGGAGATCTCCACGGACGGTGTGCTCCGGGCGTCCGAGGAACTGCTGGCCGCCGGGGCCGACGTGATCGCGCTCGGCCGGCCCTTCCTCGCCAACCCCGACCTGGTGACGCGGCTGCGGCTCCGGGCGCCGTTGAACGAGATGCGCGACCGGTACTTCATGTACGTGGGCGGGGCGACCGGCTACACCGACTACCCCGCCCTCGACGCTCAGCCGTCGAGCGACTCGATCGTCGCGTTCGACGGCGACCGCGTGGCCTGAAGCCCGCGTGCCACGTCCTCGGCCGCGTCCAGCACCCGTACCGCGTTCTTCCAGGTCAGCTTGGCCAGGTCGGCCTTCGACCAGCCGCGGTCCAGCAGCTCCGCGAGCAGTTTCGGGTAGCCGGAGACGTCGTCCAGGCCGTCGGGGGTGAACGCCGTGCCGTCGTAGTCGCCGCCGATGCCGAGGTGGTCGATGCCGGTGACCTCGCGCATGTGGTCCAGGTGATCGGCGACCGTCGCCACCGTCGCCACCGGGCGCGGGTGCCGCTCCTCGAAGGCGCGGTGGACCTTCATGGCCTCCGCGGTGGTGTCGAGGTGGTGGAAGCCGTGGGCGCGCATGTTCTCGTCGGCCTCGGCCGTCCAGTCGACGGCGGCCTGGAGCACGAACTTCGGCACGAACGTCACCATCGCCATGCCGCCGTTGCCGGGCAGCCGCTCCAGGACGTCGTCCGGGACGTTGCGCGGGTGGTCGCACACGGCCCGTGCCGAGGAGTGGGAGAAGATCACCGGGGCGGAGCTCGCGTCGAGCGCGTCGCGCATGGTCGTCGCGGCCACGTGGGAGAGGTCGACGAGCATGCCGAGCCGGTTCATCTCCCGTACGACCTCACGGCCGAAGGCGGTGAGGCCGCCGGCCCTGGGCTCGTCGGTCGCGGAGTCCGCCCAGTCGACGTTGTCGTTGTGGGTGAGCGTGAGGTAGCGCACGCCGAGCCCGTACAGACCGCG
>KE354267.1 GCA_000415505.1 Streptomyces afghaniensis 772 | reverse complement strand
GGATACGGGTGCCCGGCGTCAGGTGGGTGCCGATGATCGTGCCGCGCTTGACGGTGTCGCTGTAGGCGTGGCTGACCTTGCCGACCTCGAGCCCGGCATCGTCCAGCCTGGCCCGGGCCTGCTCTTCGGTCTTCGACAGCAGCGGGGGGACCTCGGTGAACTGGCCCGAGTTGATGTACCAGATGCCGGCGCCGAGTCCGAGCACGAGCAGGACGGCGGCGACGATCGCCATCGGGCCGCGGCGGGGCCCCGAGCGGCGCCGGGACGGCGGGGGCGGCGGGGACTCGAAGCGGCTGGTGCGGTTCAGCGCGGCCGCGGAGCCCTCCTCCGCGTCCTCGTTGACGGGCAGCGGGCGCGGTGTGGCAAGCGCCCGCGGGATCACGCTCGTACGGTCGTCCGCGTTGACGTGGTCCGCCGCGAGTGCCTGCGGCGGCACCGCGTCCAGCTGCTCCACGGTCAGCCGGCCGCGCCCGTCACGGACCTGCGCGAGCAGCGCCACCGCGTCGTGCGGGCGGATGTCCGGGGTGCGGGCCGTCGCCGAGGCCACCATCTCGTCCAGCTCGTACGCCAGACCGGGCACGGCGGCCGAGGGCGGCGGGACGTCCTCGTGCAGATGCTTGTAGAGGATCACGGCCGGGGAGTCCCCGTCGTGCGGCTTGTCGCCGGTGAGCATCTCGTACAGCATCACGCCGCACGCGTACACGTCGACGCGGGGGTCCGCGGTGCCGTTCTCTATCTGCTCGGGGGCGAGGTACGAGACCGTGCCGAGCACCGTGCCGGTGGTGTTCGTCACCGTGTCGACGGCCCGTACGAGACCGAAGTCGGCGACCTTGACCCGGCCGTCGTCCCCTATCAGGACGTTCTCCGGCTTCATGTCCCGGTGCACGAACCCGGCGCGGTGCGCGGCGCCCAGCGCGGCCAGCACCGGCTCCAGGATGTCCAGGGCGGCACGCGGCTGGAGGGCTCCGCGCTCGCGCAGCACGTCCCGCAGGGTGCAGCCCGCGACGTACTCCATGGCGAGGTAGACGTAACTGCCGTCGGTGCCCTGGTCGAAGACCTGCACCACGTTCGGGTGCGCCAGCCGGGCCACCGACTTCGCCTCGCGGATGAACCGCTCGACGAACGAGCCGTCGACCGCGAGCGAGGGGTGCATCACCTTGAGCGCGAGGACCCGGTCGAGGCGGGTGTCCACGGCCCGGTAGACCGTGGCCATCCCGCCGACCGCGATCCGCGCGTCAATGCGATACCGGCCGTCGAGCACCTGCCCGACCAAGGGGTCCTGAAGGGTCGTGTCCACGCAGGCGAGTGTACGAGCCATGACTGACAGCTCCATCGCCCCGCCTGCTTTCGGAGCGCGACTGAAGCGGACCTGTGACGTGCGTCCCACCGCCGCTGCTCCGGCTCACTGAAAAGCAGGCCGCTCCGGATCCAGCACAGCCCTGCCCTCAGTCGGCGAGGACGCCTCCGCGAAGTGCCGCCGAGGAATACGCCCTGCCCGATAAGCCAACCTCCCCGCCTCGACCGCGTTCCTCATGGCGGCAGCCATCAGCACCGGCTCCTGCGCCCGCGTCACCGCCGAGGCGAGCATCACACCCGCACACCCCAGCTCCATCGCCAACGCCGCGTCCGACGCCGTACCGGCCCCCGCGTCAAGGATCACCGGCACACGCGCGTGCTCGACGATCAGCTGGAAGTTGTGCGGATTGCGAATGCCCAGCCCGGAGCCGATCGGCGAGCCGAGCGGCATGATCGCCGCGCAGCCGACGTCCTCCAGCTTCCGCGCCAGCACGGGATCGTCGTTGGTGTACGGCAGCACCGTGAACCCGTCGTCGACCAGCGTCTCGGCCGCTTCCAGCAGCTCGATCGGATCCGGCAGCAGCGTGCGCTCGTCGGCGATGACCTCCAGCTTGACCAGGTCGGTGCCGAGGGCCTCGCGCGCGAGGCGGGCCGTGAGGACGGCCTCACCGGCGGTGAAGCAACCCGCCGTGTTGGGCAGGACGCGGATGCCCAGCTTGTCCAGGACGGACAGCACCGAGCCGTGCACCGAGGCGTTCACCCGGCGCATCGCGACCGTCGTCAGCTCCGTCCCGGACGCGACCAGCGACCGCTCCAGCACATCGAGGCTGGGGGCCCCGCCCGTACCCATGATCAGGCGGGACGTGAAGGACGTACCACCGAGGACAAACGGATCGTCGGCCATGGTCAGCCTCCTTGGACGGCGGTGAGGACTTCCACGCGGTCCCCCTCGGCGAGGGGCGTGGACGGCCACTGCGCGCGCGGGACGACGGTTTCGTTCAGGGCGGCGGCCACGCCGGACGGCGCGGCGGTGAGGGACTTCACGACGGTGTCGAGAGCCGTGCCGGGCCGGACGTCCCGGGGCTCTCCGTTGACGGAGATGTTCATGCGGGCTGCTCCGTGAGGGCGGTGGCGGTGCTGAAGCGCTTCGGCGTGAAGGGGCGGGCCTCTTCGGGGAGTTCACCCGTCGCCAGGACGTGCGCCAGGGCGTCGCCGGTGACCGGCGTGAGCAGGACGCCGTTGCGGTAGTGCCCGGTGGCCAGCAGGAGCCCTTCGAGACCGGTCGGGCCGAGCAGCGGAGCGTTGTCGGGGGAGCCGGGGCGCAGTCCGGCCCGGGTCTCGGTGAGGGGCAGCTCGGTGATGCCCGGGACCAGCTCGTGCGCGTCGCGCAGCAGCTCGTACACGCCGCCCGCGGTCACGGTGGTGTCCCAGCCCAGCTCCTCGCTGGTCGCCCCGACGACCAGCTCGCCGCTCTCGCGGGGCACCAGGTAGACGTGGCTGCCGCGCACGACCGCGCGCACGGTCCGGCTCAGGAACGGCCCGTGCCGCTGCGGCATGGTCAGCCGTACGACCTGCCCCTTCACCGGCCGCACGGGCGGCAGCACGTCCTCCGGGACGCCCGCGAGCCGCCCGCTGAGGCTGCCCCCGGCCAGCACGACCTGCCCGGCGTCCAGCGGGGTGCCGTCGTCCGTGACGGCACCCGTGGCCCGATCGCCCACGACGGTCAGCCGCTCGGCCCACGCCCGGTGGAAGACCACACCGGCCCGCTCGCACGCGGCGACCAGCGCCCCGGCCAGCCGCCGCGGGTCGATCTGGTGGTCCCCGTCGACCCGCAGCCCGCCGCGCACGCCCGGCGCGAGCATCGGCTCCAGGCGACGGCACTCCCGCCCCGACAGCCACTGCGACTCCAGGCCCGACTGCTGCTGCAGGGCATGCAGGTCGCGCAGATGGGCCCGGTCGTCGGCGTCCAGGGCCACGGCGAGCGTGCCGCAGCGGCGGTAGCCGAGGTCGTGGCCGGTCTCCTCGGTGAGCTCGGCCGCGAAGTCCGGATAGCGCCGGGCGGAGGCCAGATTGAGGGCGAGCAGGGTCTGCTCGCCGTAGTGCAGTTCCGTGACGGCGGCCAGCATCCCGGCCGCCACCTGTGCGGCTCCGCCGCCCGGCTCCGGGTCCACCACGGCCGTGGCGAGCCCGCGCTGCGCGGCCCGCCACGCGGTGACCAGGCCGATGATCCCGCCCCCGATGACGAGGACGTCTGACGTTCGCGTACGCGACATGGGCGTCCAGCCCCTCCCTTCGCCGGCATGACCCGGATCAGGTTCGTACGGTCGGAGGCCGCCAGCCTCCCTCTCAGCCCGGTGCGTCCGGGCTCCCGCGAGTGCCTTGCGTTGGCCACCCACCCTAGCCCGATGCCGTACGGCGCAGTAAGGGAGCCACGGCCATGGGCGCGGTCCCTGAACGGTCATGTCCTCGCCCCGGTCGCGTGTGGAGCAGGTCACTGCACATGAGCACTGACTGACAAAATGTCAGTTGTCTATGGTGATCAGGTGAGCGAGCAGACGCAGGAACCAGGTTCGTCCGCGCCGCGGCGCGTGGTCGTGGCGGGCGCGGGCATGGCCGGGGTCCAGACCGCGGTCGCCCTGCGCGAGCAGGGCTTCACCGGCACCGTGAGCCTGATCGGTGCCGAGCCCCACCAGCCCTACGACCGGCCCCCGCTGTCCAAGGCCGTCCTGCTCGGAAAGGCCGAGGGCTCCGCCTTCGACGTCGACTTCGAGGCCCTCGGCATCGAACTGCGGCTCGGCTGCGAGGTGCTCGGCCTGCGCCCCGGCGACCACGAGCTGGACACCGAGGACGGGCCCGTGCCGTACGACGTCCTGGTCGTCGCGACCGGTGCCGAACCCATCCGGCTGGCCGGCGCGGAGGGCGTGCCGGGCGTGCACCTGCTGCGCACCCTGGACGACGCCGAGCGGCTGCGGCCGGTGCTGGTCCGCCGGCACGACATCGTGGTCGTCGGCGCGGGCTGGATCGGCGCGGAGTTCGCCACCGCCGCGCGCGAGGCGGGCTGCGCGGTGACCGTCGTGGAGGCCGCCGAACGGCCCCTCGCCGGGGCGCTGCCCGCCGAGGTCGCCGCGCCGATGGCCGGCTGGTACGCCGACGCGGGCGCCGTGCTGCGGACGCACGCGCGCGTGGAGCGTGTGGAACCCGGCACGGTGGTTCTCGACGACGGCTCGCGGCTGCCCGCGGGCGCGGTCGTCGTCGGCATCGGCGCCCGCCCGGCCACGGCCTGGCTGTCCGGCTCCGGGGTCGAGCTGGGCACGCACGGCGAGATCGTGGCCGACCAGCACCTGCGTTCGTCGGCGCCCGACGTGTACGCGGTCGGCGACTGCGCCTCCTTCCCCTCGGGCCGGTACGGCGAGCGTCTGCTGGTGCACCACTGGGACAACGCCCTCCAGGGGCCGCGCACGGTCGCCGTGAACATCGTCGGCCGGGCCTCGGGGGAGACCCCCGCGGTGTACGACCCCGTGCCGTACTTCTGGTCGGAGCAGTTCGGGCGGTTCGTGCAGTACGCCGGGCACCACGCGGCCGCCGACACGACCCTGTGGCGGGGCGACCCGGCCGGACCGGCCTGGACGGTCTGCTGGCTGCGCGGCGACCGGCTGGTCGCGCTGCTGGCGGTGGGCCGCCCCCGGGACCTGGCGCAGGGCCGCCGCCTGATCGAGTCGGGCACGCCGATGAATCCGGCCCTGCTCGCGGACCCGGCGAGGCCGATGAAGGCGGCGACCGCGTAGTCGAAGGCGGCGACACCGCGTAGCTGTCGAGGCGTGCGTGTCCGCCCAGGTGGGCGGTCCCGACTTCCGACTGTCAGTGGGGAATGGCAGGCTGGTTTCCGTGACCGAGATTGACGCAAAGATCGATGCTCTCGTCCCTGCCTGGCTCACCCTCCCCGACATCGCCGAACAGCTCGGCGTCGAGGTGACGCGCGTGCGGCAGCTGGTCAAGGAGGGCCAGCTCATCGCCGTACGCCGCGGTGAGAACCGCGCGCTGCACGTCCCCGCGGCCTTCATCGACGGGGACAAGGTCGTCAAGGGCCTGTCCGGGACCCTGACGCTCCTGCGGGACGACGGTTTCACGGTCGAAGAGATGCTGGAGTGGCTCTTCACCCCCGACCCGAGCCTGCCCGGCACGCCGGCCCAGGCCCTGAGCGAGAACCGCGGCACGGAGGTGAAGCGCCGCGCCCAGGCGCTCGCGGTCTGACCCGACGACGACCGAACAACGGTCCGGTGCCGCTCGCGCGGGGCCGGACCCGAACAACCGCCCGGTGTGGGCCGGGACCCGTGGGGCGACCCGTGGGTCCCGGTCACGGGTTGGCACGTGCCCGGCACGGACGCGGGCGCCCGGTGCCTCGTAATGTCACCGGCACGGGCGCACCCCGCACCCGTCCGCCACCGACATGAGGGGGACCACACGCATGGCCGCCACCACCCGCACCACCGCCCGCGCCCAGCTCGCCGACGCCCGGGTCTACCTCTGCACCGACGCGCGCAAGCGGCAGGGCGATCTCGTGGAGTTCCTGGACGCCGTCCTGGCGGGCGGGGTCGACATCGTGCAGTTGCGGGACAAGGGCATGGAGGCGGCCGAGGAGCTGGAGCACCTGGCCGTCTTCGCCGACGCCTGCGCCCGGCACGGCAAGCTGCTCGCGGTCAACGACCGCGCGGACGTCGCCCACGCCGCCGGCTCCGACGTACTGCACCTCGGCCAGGGCGACCTCCCGGTCCCCGCGGCCCGCGCCATCCTCGGCGGCGACGTTCTGATCGGCCGCTCCACGCACGCCGAGTCCGAGGCCGCCGCGGCCGCCGTCCAGGACGGCGTGGACTACTTCTGCACCGGCCCCTGCTGGCCCACCCCCACCAAGCCCGGCCGGCACGCCCCCGGCCTGGACCTCGTCCGGTACACCGCCGCTCTCGGCACCGACCGGCCCTGGTTCGCCATCGGCGGCATCGACCTCGGCAATCTCGACCAGGTCCTGGAAGCGGGAGCCCGGCGCGCCGTCGTCGTACGGGCGATCACCGAGGCCGACGACCCGGGCGCGGCGGCGGCCGAGTTCGCGAAGAGGCTGCGGGAAAAGCAGGCGACCGGTCTGCAGGCCGGTCTGTAGGCCGGTTTGTAGGCCGGTTTGTCCAAGGGGTGGACAACAAGTACACAAATCGGGCAAAAGCCGGTGCCCGGTTGGGGGACCGACCGCCCCTGGCTAACCTGCCGGTATGGCCCTCGGCACCGCATCCATCAGGTCGGACCACGCGCGCACCGTCCGCGACATGCTCGCGACCGGCAAGACGACGTACTCGTTCGAGTTCTACGCCCCGAAGACCCCGAAGGGCGAGCGGATGCTGTGGAACGCGCTGCGGCGGGTCGAGGCCGTGGCGCCCGACTTCGTCTCCGTGACCTACGGCGCGGGCGGCTCCACCCGCGCGGGCACGGTCAAGGCGACCGAGGCGATCGCCTCCGACACCACCCTCACGCCCATCGCGCACCTCACGGCGGTCGACCACTCCGTGGCCGACCTGCGCAACATCATCGGCCAGTACGCCGACGCCGGGATCCGCAACATGCTCGCCCTGCGCGGCGACCCGCCCGGCGACCCGATGGGCGAGTGGGTGCCGCACCCCCGGGGCCTGGCCTACGCCGCCGAACTGGTCGAGCTGATCAAGGCGTCCGGCGACTTCTGCGTGGGCGTCGCCGCCTTCCCGGCGATGCACCCGCGCTCCACCGACTGGGACACCGACGTCCGCCACTTCGTCGACAAGTGCCGTGCGGGCGCGGACTACGCCATCACGCAGATGTTCTTCCACCCGGAGGACTACCTCCGGCTGCGCGACCGCGTCTCGGCCGCCGGCTGCGACACCCCGATCATTCCCGAGGTCATGCCGATCGCCAGCGTGCGGTCGCTGGAGCGGATCGGGTCCCTCACCAACGCCGCGTTCCCGGCCGCCCTGAAAGAGCGGATCCTCACAGCAAAAGACGATCCGGCCGCTGTACGCTCCATTGGTATCGAATTCGCCACGGAGTTCTGTGCGCGGCTGCTCGCCGAGGGAGTGCCCGGCTTGCACTTCATCACGCTCAACAACTCCACGGCGACGCTGGAAATCTACGAGAACCTGGGCCTGCACCACCGACCGCAGGCCTAGACCGTTCGCACCGGTATACGACACACTGCGTAGCGGCGACTGGGAGAGGGGCGTACATGGGCTGGGCGGTCCTCTACATCGCGTTCGGCATCGTCGCGCTGTGGCTGTTGGGCGAGGTGCTGTTGCAGTACAAGGCGCGGCTGCGCTGGCGACTGCTCGCCTTCCTCGGTTTCCTCGGTGTCGTGGTCGGTGTGCTGATCCCGTCCGTCATCGTGATCGGACTGGGTGCGGCCGCCTTCGCGGTCGGGCAGACGTACGTCACCCTGTCGTTCCGCAGCGGCTTCTCGGCCGGCTGGGCGATGAACGCGCCGATGCTGGGCGGCGGCAAGGGCCGCCGCGGTGAGCGCGGCCGTCAGGAGCCGAGCCTCGAGGTCTCCGGCATGGAGGCGGCCGACGGCGGCTACGGCGACGAGGGCGCCGAGTACCGCCGCGACGCCACCGCCCCCGCCTACGGCCAGGACGACGACTACGACCGCGACGACGTCTTCACCCCGTCGCGCCCCGTCCATCCCACGTCCGCCGAGACCACCGCCGTCTACGAACCGCAGCCCGTGCCCGACGACACCGGCTCCTACGGCGTGTACGGCGACACGGGGTACCAGCCGGGCCCGTCCCACGACCAGTACGCCGCCACGGCCCAGGGCACCGACCAGTCCTACGGCTACGACTACTCGGGCTACGGCCAGCAGCAGGGCTACGACGCCACGGACCAGCAGCAGTACGCCGCCTACTCCGACCCGTACATCGGCACGCCGACCTACGGCGGGGCCTCGTACGACACCTCCTACGGCGACCAGCAGTACTACGCCCAGCAGGGCTACGGCCAGGACCAGTACGCCGGCACCTACGGCGGCGAGAGCCCGCCCGGCGGCGTGTGGGTCCCGCAGCAGCGCACCACCGACGAGTACGGCCAGGAGCTGCCGCCGGAGCAGCAGTCGTACCCGTACCAGGGCGACGGGCAGCAGCAGACGCCCGGGAACGGCTTCGACGAGCAGTACCGTTTCTGAAGCCTGAACGCCGCCGGGGCGGCGAGCCTACTGGGAGCCCCGGAACTCCGGTCCCTCCACGATCAGTCCCGCCACCAGTGCGCCCGACATGCCCGCGTGCGGCAGTCCGCCACCGGGATGCGCCCAGCCGCCGACGGCGAACAGACCGGGCACGCGTGTGTTGTTGGACGGGTGCAGCAGCCGCCCGCCGTCCGCCGCCAGGGCGGGCACCGGCACCGCTCCGCCCTCCGCGCCGGTCGCTTCGGCGATGTCGGCCGGGGTGCGCACCTCCTGCCAGAGGAGGCGGTCGCGCAGGTCCGGTATCGCGCGTTCGGCGACCGTGATCATGCTCTCGGTGAGGGCGTCACAGGACTCGCCGGGCCGCGCGGGCACCACCGTCGTGAGGGTGACCGCCTCGTGCTCCGGGTCCGGGACCAGCTCCGGGTCGTCGGGCCGCAGGACCGTGACCGTAGGACGAGGGTTCCGCGCCGCCGGGCCGAAAAGGGCGTCCAACTCGGCCTCGCGGTCCGCCGCGTGGACCACCGTGCGGTGTGCCGTGCCCTCGGGGCGGGCACCGCGCAGAGCGAGCAGCACCGTGACCCGGCTCGCCGTCGCGGGCTGCGGCGGCACGTCGCCGTCACCCCGCACCACGGCCTGTGCCGACAGCCGGTCCAGCGTGCCGGGCGCGACACCGGCGATCACGAAGTCCGCCTCCGCGACCGTGCCGTCGGCGAGTTCCACCCCCGATGCCCGGCCGTCCTTCTCCAGCACCCCGGTCACATCGGCGCCGAAACGGAACTCGACCTTCCGGGCCAGACACCGCTCGTACACCGCGCGGGCCAGCTCGCGCAGGCCGCCGCGCACGTACCAGGTGCCGAAGGCGTGCTCCATGTACGGCAGTACGGCCGCGCTCGCCGGGGTGGTCCGGGGGTCCAGGCCGTGCGCCAGGGCGTGGCTCTCCAGGAGGGCGGTGAGCCGGGCGTCCCGCAGCTCCCAGGCGCCGACCTCGGCGAGCGTGCCGGCCCGACGGGTGCGCAGCAGCCGCTTGTGAGGCACCGCCGGGTACGGCTCGCGCTCGGCCAGCACCTGCCAGTTCGGCCACAGCGGCTCCTCCAGGAGGGGCCGGCGGGTGCGGTCCCAGGCCTCGCGGGCCCGCACCAGGAAGTCGCCCCACCGCTTCCCGGCCCCGGAGCCGAGCGCCTCGTCCAGGGCCGCCACGACGCCGGCGCGTGAGGCGTTCGGCAGCGACACCCGGGTGCCGTCCGCGAACACGTGCCGGGACGACGGGTCGACCTGGACCAGGTCGACGCAATGCTCCAGCGGCTCCTTGCCGGTCTTGACGAACAGGTCGCGGTAGACGGCGGGCAACGGGAGCAGGCCGGGGCCGGTGTCGAAGGAGAACCCGTCGCGCTCGAGGCGGCGCAGCGCTCCGCCGTATGTGTCCGTCCGCTCGTGGACCACCACCCGGTGGCCCGCGACGGCCAGCCGGGCGGCCGCCGCCAGCGCGCCCATCCCGGCGCCGATCACCGCAATCCGTGCCATGCCAGGGACTTTATCGGCCCCCACTGACAGCCCGCGCTGACAGCCCTCCCGCGGCCGCCTCCGAGTACGGGCGCGGAGGTGATCGTGACCAGCCGGCCACGGAGCGTTCTGGGGCCGCGTGCGCAGGGCTGAGTACCCGTACCTAGTGAGGGAGTTGAGTACGCGCGCGGATGGGAGACGACCTGCGAGAACGAGAGAGTGGAGGCACGGAGAGGGGGCACGGCCCCGGTACCGGCGACACGGGGCGCCGGAACGGGACCGGGCCCACGATCCGCTCCTTCCGCCGACGGTGTCGGCGGGAGCGAGGCACGGGGGAGAACCGGGGGACGACCGAACGGGGGTCCTGCGGGGGGACGTACGGGGGAGCAGGAAAACGGGGGAGCAGGGAAGGCGCCGGTTCGAGGTGGCCCGCGGGGGACGCGGCCACAGCGGACCGGCGCTTTCGCATCTGCGCCGGGGCGCCCTCAGCGGCAGCCGCTCACCCGTCCCTGGAGCAGCCGGGACAGCGCCGCGTGGACGTCGTCCAGGGAGCGTTCCGGCTGGAAGGACTTCCAGTCCAGCGCGGCCACCAGGACCATGCCGACCAGCGCGGCCGCCGTCAGCGGGACGTCGATCTCGTCGCTGAACTCGCCGCCCGCCACACCCGCGCGCAGCACGTCCTCCACGACTGCGACGGCCTGCTGCCGGACCACCATCAGCGTCGACTGCCAGGCCCGGTTGGTGCGCCACAGCTCGGCCACGTACAGCTGCGTGAAGGCCGGGTAGCGGTCGATGAAGACCAGCCCCGCGCGGATCATCGCGTCCAGGGCGTCGACCTTGGTGCCGCCCTCCCGGGCGGTCCGCTCGGCCGCTTCCCGCAGGGAGGCGGTGAGGAGGCCCACTCCGTGCCGCAGCAGTTCCTCGAAGAGGACGGACTTGCTCGCGAAGTTGTAGTAGACCGTGCCCTTCGCGACTCCGGCACGCTCGGCGATCTCGTCCACGGTCGTGGCGGAGAACCCCTGCTCGGCGATGAGCGTGACGGCCGCCTCGTAGAGCTTCTGCCGGGTGGCCTCGCGGCGCGTGCTGCCGCCCGACGCGGCACTGCTGCTTTCCATGGCCCTGATTGTCACAGGAACCTTTCCGGGGGATGTCACCGAAGGGCTCACAGGGGGTGTCACCGCAGGACTCACAGGCTCAGCTCCGGGTGCAGCCGGTCCAGCGTCCAGACCTGGCGGCGGCGGGCCGCCACGGCGGTCAGCGCGAGGGCGCCGGCGGTGAACGCCGTCAGCACCACGCACGCGTGCCACACCGGTTCCAGACCGCCGCCCGTGATGAGCCTGCGCAGCGCCTCGACGACGTAGCTCATCGGCAGGAACGGGTGGAGCGCGTTGAAGAAGCCGGGGCTGGTCTGCACGGGGTACGTGCCGCCCGCCGACGTCAGCTGGAGCATCAGCAGGGCGAGGACGAGGATCCGCCCCGCCGCCCCGAAGCGCGCGTTCAGCCACTGCACGATCGCCGCGAAGCACGCCGTCACCAGGAACAGGAAGCCCACCGTCCCGGCCGCCCGCGCCATCTCCAGGCCGACCGCCCAGTGCAGCACCGACATCAGGGCCACCGTCTGGAGCACCCCGATCGCCACCACCGGCAGCCAGCCGGCCAGCGCGATCCGCCATGCCGGGGCGCCCGCGGCGAGCGCGCGCCGGTTCATCGGCGCGATCAGCATGTAGGCCACCATCGCGCCCACCCACAGCGACAGCGGGATGAAGTACGGGGCGAACCCGGTGCCGTAGTTGGGCGCCTTGTGCAGGTCCTGGGAGGCGAGCCGCACGGGGTCGGCCATGACCTCGGTGCGCTGGTCGCGGTCCTGCTTGTCGTAGTCGGGGATCCGCTCCGCCCCGTCGTGCAGCCCGCCGGCGAGCTTGCCGGAGCCGTCGACGAGCTTGAACATGCCGCCGTTGAGGTCGTCCGCGCCCGTCTTCAGATCGCCGACGCCCTTGTCCAGGTCGACGGCACCGGTCTTGGCCGTGCCGAGGCCCTTGTGCAGCTTCTTCGCGCCGGCGGCGACCTCGGCCGCCCCGTCGTTCAGCTTGTTGATCTTCTTGACGGCGTCGTCGAGGTCCTCGGAGAGGTGCGGCGCGCGGTCGGCGAGGGCCTGGGACTGCTTCTGGAGGGTGGCGAGGTTCTTGTCGAGCTTCGTCAGATCGCCGTTCTGGTCCGCGATCAGCGTGTTGACGTCGCCTGCGATGACGGCCGCGTCGGCCGCCGCGTCCTTGGCCTTCTTCAGGTCGGCGCAGGCGGCGTCGGGCAGGACGGGGTCGTCGCAGCGCCTGGCGTAGACGCCGTTCAGCGTGTCCGACGCCGTACGGGCGCCCTTGGCCGCGGTCGGGGCAGTCTTCGCCAGGGTGTCCAGGTGTTTGCGGATCGCACCGGAGGAGTCGGCGACCAGCTGGGCGGTGTCGCCGATGGTCTTCTCGTTGCCCTTGAGGAAGGGGCCCACCTTGCCGTCGTACGTGTTGACCTTGTCGGCGAGCTTCCGCGTGCCTTCCGCGACCCGCTTCGAGCCGTCCGCCACGGCGCCCGCGCCCTTGTGGAGCTTCTTCAGGCCCGTGGACAGATCGCCGCTGCCGTCCTTGGCGTCCTTCAGGCCGTCGGCGAGGTCCTTGGAACCCTTCTCGGCCTTGCCGATGCCGCCCTTGAGCTGGTCGGCACCCTTCGCCGCCTTCACGGTCTTGCCGTGGATGTCGGAGAACGAGACGAAGATCTTGTCCAGGAAGGACCGCGACGTCTTCGTGGACGCGGCCTGCCGCACCTCGCTGAACACCGTCCGGGAGATCTGCCCGACGATGTAGTTGTTGGCGTCGTTCGTGTGCACCTGGAGGGCGCCGGTCTCCGGGGAGTTCCCGGAGCTGGAGGCGATCCGCTCGCTGAAGTCGGCGGGCAGGGTGAGTGACAGGTAGTACGTGCCGTCCTCGACGCCCCTGCGGGCCTCGGCGGCGCTCACTTCCTGCCAGTCGAAGGTCTTGCTGTCGTGCAGGCCCTTCGTGATGTCGTCGCCCGCCGTGATCTTCTTCCCGTCGGCGGTCGCCCCCTTGTCGTCGTTCACGAGTGCCACGGGGATACGGTCCAGACGGCCGTACGGGTCCCAGAACGACCACAGGTACAGCGCGCCGTACAGCAGCGGCAGCGCCAGCAGCGCCACCAGCGCGGCGCGCGGCAGCTTGCCCCGGCCGAAGCGGCGGAGCTCAAGCGCGGCCAGTCTCGGCGAGCGCATCGGCCTTCTCCTCTCCCTGGTCGGCCTTTTCGTCCTCGTCGGCCGGGTCGTCCTGGATCTCCTGTGCGTCCTGGCTTTCCTCGGTGGACACCCTGACGGCGCCCTCGGGGGCCTCACTGCACACCGCCACGACCGTCGTCCCGGCGTCGGCGAGGGACCTGAGCAGGGACCAGACCTCGTCCCGCTCGCCGTCCGAGAGCTTGAGGTCGGTGTCGTCGACCCCGAGCAGCCGGGGCCGGCCGACGAGCGCGAGGGCGATGGACAGCCGCAGCGCCTCCACGCGCTCCAGATCGCGTACGGCGGTACGGGGCCCCTTGGGCAGTGCCTCCAGGTCGAGGCCGACGGCGGCCAGTGCCGCGTCGACGCGCTGACCGGCCTCGGCCGCCCGCTCGCCGCGGGGCCGCAACAGCCCGCGCAGGGAGTCGCCGAACCGCCGCTGGAGCAGCGCCCGTTCCCGCAGGTGCTCGCCGACGGTCAGGGCCGGGTCGAGGTCGCTGACCCCGGGCACATGGGCCAGGGCACTGACACGGCGCACCGCCGACAGCTGCTTGGGGAGCCTGACCTCGCCGACGGTCGCGGTGCCCTCCGCGATCTTCATCCGCCCCGTCAGCGCGAGCAGCAGGCACGTACGGCCGGACCCGGACGGGCCCTCGACCGTGACGAGCGATCCCGGCTCGGCGTCGACGGAGATCCCGCGGAACGCCCACCCGCGCGGCCCTTTGACTCCAAGGCCCGCAGCGGCGATCCGCGCCCCTCCCACTCGTTCCCCCACGAGTCTCCCTCGATCTCTCGGAGAATTTGAACTGACTGGTCAGTGCAAAAACTACTCCGAACCTACGATCGAAGCAAAACCGCAGGTCAGAACGGATTGTCAGTGCCATACCTCACGATGGGTCACATACGGCACTCCGTGGCCGGACGTGCCGTCACACAGACGACAGGAGGTTCGTCATGGCCAGCTACCACGCAGCAGCCGCCCGCCGGCGCCGCGCCACCGGCCCTGCCCCCTCACTGACCGGCCCGGCGAGCGACGTGCACCCCGTGCTGCGCCGGGCCACGGCCCCGCCCGCCGCTCTCGACCTGCTCGCCCAGGCCCGCGCCGGCCTCGAAGAGGCCGCCGTCCTGGAGACACCGAACGAGCGCTATGCGACGGCCCATCTCGCCGCCCTCCGCACCGCCGCCGCCGTGCTCGCCGCCCGGGGGCGGCCGGAGACCTCGCCCCGGGCCCGGGCCAAGATCAGGAGCGCCTGGGAAGTGCTCCCCGAGATCGCGCCCGAACTGTCCGAGTGGAGCGCGCTGTTCGCGTCCGGCGCCCGGCGCCGCGCCCGGGCCGAGGCGGGCATCCAGGACGCGGCCAGCAGCCGGGACGCCGACGACCTGATACGGGACGTGGCGATGTTCCTCCGCCTCGTCGAGCGCATGCTGGTCCTCCAGCCGGTCCTCCCACAGCCCCGCGCGGACCAGGACCGGCCCGAGGGGCCGGGGGAGGGGCGGGACATGCCGGACGCGGGCTGAGCGGGCAGCGGGCGGCGCGTGTCCGCCCGGTCGTGCCGACGCGCGTCCGGGTGAGCACCGGGCCATGCCGGCTGCCCTGCCGGAGGCAATAGGGTGGGGGACGCCTGAAGTCTTCCCTCCCCGCCGCCGGGGCCGGGGAAGACACCCCGTTCGCTCCGCCGTGCAAGAGGCGGTGCCGCGCCGAGGAGTCAACTGCCGTGTCGGACCCGATGCGCCCCCGCGCCTCACTCCGTACCGCCGTGGTCTGGGAGGTCCTCCAGGACGCCCTGGACCGCCGGGTCAAGGCCACGGGTCGGGAGTCGCTGGACGTTCTCGACACCGGGGGCGGCAGCGGCAACTTCGCGGTGCCCGTCGCCCGTCTCGGCCACCGGGTCACCGTCGTCGACCCCAGTCCCAACGCGCTGTTCGCCCTGGAGCGCCGCGCCGCCGAGGCAGGAGTCGCCGAGAGGGTGAAGGGCGTGCAGGGCGACGCCCACGGCCTCTTCGACGTGGCCGAGCGCGGCGGCTACGACGTGGTGCTGTGCCACGGCGTCCTGGAGTACGTGGACGACCCGGCCGAGGGCGTCCGCAACGCGGTGGCCGCCCTGCGCTCGGAGGGCGTCCTCAGCCTGCTCGCCGCCGGTCTCGGGGGCGCCGTGCTGGCCCGCGCCCTCGCCGGTCACTTCAAGGAGGCCCGTCAGGCGCTCGACGACCCGAACGGTCGATGGGGCACGGGTGACCCCGTCCCGCGCCGCTTCACCGCCGAACAGCTCACCGGGCTGGTCGAGGGCGCGGGCCTGCGCGTCGGCGCCGTGCACGGCGTGCGGGTCTTCGCCGACCTCGTGCCCGGCGTCCTCGTCGACACCGAGCCCGGCGCCCTGGAGGCGCTGCTGAAGCTGGAGGAGGCCGCCGCCGAGCTTCCCGCCTTCCATTCGGTGGCCACGCAGCTTCATGTGCTGGGCGAGACCGCTGAGACTGCTGAGACCGGTGAGGCGATCGAGACCGGTGGGTCCGCCGAGGCCTGAGGCCCCTCCTGAGGTACCGCCGCTGATCAGCGCCTTGGCTGCGCATGGAGTACGCCACAGGCCCCCCGAACGGCGGCTTGGCGCCGTATGATCGAGGGAGACCGTTCCGGCATGACGGGTCGGCCGCCGGGGAATGGAAGCCTCAGCGAGCCGGGTCGTGCGTGGCGGATTCCGGTTGGCCAATTGGCGCAGAGGGGCGGGTTTCACGGGGGCGATTCCCTGCCTATCCTGAAGAGACCCCCCGGGTCGCCCCGGCGACTGCACGATGAGGAGGACTCCGTGCCGCTCTCGGAGCACGAGCAGCGCATGCTCGAGCAGATGGAGCGAGCGCTGTACGCCGAAGATCCCAAGTTCGCGTCGGCGCTTGAGGGAAGCGGGCTGCGTACGTACACCCGGCGGCGGGTCTACCAGGCGGTCGCGGGCTTCCTCGTAGGTATTGCGCTCCTCATGGCCGGTATGGTCGCCAAGCAGGTCTGGCTCAGCGTTGTGGGCTTCCTCGTCATGCTGGGTTGTGCGGTGCTCGCCGTGACCGGCTGGCGCAAGGCCCCCAAGCCGGGCGAACAGGCGGCCGGGGCCGGCGGACAGCCGGCCGCCCGCCGACAGGGCCGGCAACGGCGCTCCATGATGGACCGCATCGAGCAGCGCTGGCAGAAGCGCCGCGACGAGCAGGGCGGCCATTAGCCCGGAGCGCAGCTCTCCAGGACAAGCAAAGACATGAGTCAGGGGTGACCACCGACTGGGTGGTCACCCCTGACGTGTGCGTAGCGGGCGGGACGGCCTCGCGAGGGTGCCCGTCAGCCCTGCTGCCCCGATGCCTTCCGCCACGTCGGCCGCAGCGCCAGGGCACGTGACCGCACGCCCGACCACCGGGCCGACGCCGCCCACACCACGCGCACGGTGGAGCGCGGGACGAGGACCGCACGGAGCCTGGCGCCGCGGCCGACCCCGGCGCTCAGGCCCGCTGCCGCACGGCGGACATCGTCCGTGAGGCCGGCCGTCGGGCGGGGGTGCGGTGCGTACAGGACCTGCTCCACCGCGTTCGCCACCCGGTGCACCGAGGCCGCGGCCGTTTCGTCGAGGGAGCCCAGCCGGACGATACGGGCGGCTGCCTTGCGCGGCGTCTGCGACTCGTCCGGCGCGATGCCGAAGTCCCACGCCGTGTCGGTGAGCTCCTGCCAGACGGCCAGTGTGTGCGGCACCGCGTCCGCCTCACCACGGCCGTGCGCCCCCAGCCGGACCGCGCGGGTCCGCAGGCGCCACAGCATCGGTGCCAGCGGGAGCGTCAGGAGGGCGAGGCCGCCCAGCGCCCAGGCCAGGATCGCGTACCACTTCGGGCCGTCGTCGCCCGTGGGCAGCACCGCCTGCGGGGACTCGCTCGCGCACCCGCCGTCCAGCTTCTTCTGCTCCGGTGTGCAGCTGTCGCTCGTCGAGGGCGTCGGGGACGGCGCGGCGGACGACGTCTGGGACGGGCGTGCCACGTCCGGCACCGAGCTGCCGGGGTTGTCCGGCAGGGTGTACGGCGGCATCGAGCCGCGGTTCGGAGTCGGCTCGAAGCGGGTCCAGCCCACGCCCTCGAAGTACAGCTCGGGCCAGGCGTGCGCGTCGCGCAGCCCCACCGACACCGAGCCGTCCGCCTGCGGGGAACCGGGTGCGAAGCCCACCGCGACCCGGGCCGGTATGCCCAGGGAGCGGGCCATCGCCGCCATGGCGAAGGAGAAGTGCACGCAGAAGCCCTGCTTGTCCTTCAGGAAGCGGGCGATGCCCTCCGAGCCGCTGCCGACCTGCACCTGGGTGTCGTACTCGAAGCCGCCGGTCACGGCGAACCAGTCCTGGAGCTTGACCGCCTGGTCGTAGGGGTTGGCGGCGCCCGCGGTGACCTGGCGGGCGGTGCGGGCCACCACCGGCGGCAGCGAGTCGGGCAGCTTGGTGAAGTCGCGCTCGATGGCCGCCGGCGGGGGCCCGGCCGAGGCCAGCTGATCCGCCGTCGGCTGCACGTCCAGGCTCTTGACCTGATACGTCAGCCCTCGTGTGTTCTGGCCGTGGTCGCCGACCAGCGTCATGCCCAGGGGCTCGTAACGCCAGTTGCCCCGGATGCTGACGCCGCTCGGCGGGTACGGCATGGGCAGCCAGTCCTGGGCGTACCAGCCGGCCGCCGTGATCGTGGTGTCGACCTCCGTGCGCTTGACGTCGGGGCCGAGGCCGATCGGGGTCGGGAAGGTGCCGTCGGGCACGGCGGTGATGGAGCGCCGGGCCGGCTTCCAGGTGGTGCCGTCGAAGTCGTCCAGGGAGACGATCCGCAGATAGAGGTCCGAGACGTCGGCCATCTTCGTCTTCACGGACAGGACCTGCCGGTCCTCGTCCACGTTCAGGTTGTCGCGCAGCGACACCAGCGGGTTCACGGCGGAGATCGTGCCGCCGTTGCCCGTGCCGCCGCCCGCGCCCGTCCCCACGGAGTCCAGCAGGCCGCCGTTCATCGCGGGCAGGCCGAGCGGCACCACCAGGGCGATGCCCAGAGCGACCACGCCGATGCGCCGGCCGGTGCGGACCGGGGCGACGGCGCCGCTCGGTTCCCCTCCGGCCGTGCGCGGGGCCCCGCCGAAGACCCGGCCCCACTGGGAGAGCCGGTCCCGGCCCTCGGCCAGCAGCAGCATCAGATAACCGGCCGCCGCGACCAGGAACCACAGCCAGTCCGCACCCCCGTCGGACAGCCCCGCGGCCACCGAATACAGGGCGAGCAGCGGCAGACCGGCCGGGGCGGCGCTGCGGAAGGTCACCGCGAGGGTGTCCACCAGCAGCCCGATGATCAGGACACCGCCGATGAGCATCAGCCGGATGCCGTCGGACTCCAGGGGCGCCGGGATCGCGTACCGCGCGATGTCGTCCCCGCCCTGCCTGAGCAGCAGCGCGAAGCGGTCGAAGGCCTCCGGCCCGGGCACCAGCCCGGCGAGGGCCTGCTCACGGGCGAACACGAACGTCAGCAGCACCACCGTGACAACGGCCTGGGCCGCCACCGTCAGCGGTCGCGCCAGCGGCACCCTGCGGGCCGCGGCCCCCACGCCCGCCTGCACGGCCAGCAGGAAGGCCGCCTGCACGATCCAGGTCGCCGGTTTGACGAGGGGCAGCAGGGCGCACGCGGCCATCAGCGTGGCCGCCCACGCGCCCAGCGTCAGCCGTACCCGCCCGCTCATCACGGTCCCTCCCCGCCGCTCGCGGCGGCCACGCCCCTGCGCTCCCGGTCGGCCTGCCGCCACAGCTCGTCCAGGGCGGCACCCCGCGGCACCCCGAGGGCCGTCCAGCCCGCCTCGCGCAGCATGCGCAGCCGCTCCCCGCTCCGGTCCAACGGACCGGGTACGTCGCTCGGTTCCCGCACCCAGGTGTCGCTGTCCAGCACGAAGGCGACCGCGCCCGGGCTGCGCTGCCGCATCCGGCCCAGCACGGCCGCCTGCTCCTCGTCCAGGTCGCCGAGGAAGGCCACCAGCAGCCCCTCGTTCCCGCCGCGCAGCACGTCGTAGGCCCGGGACAGACCCGCGCCGTCGGAGTGGTCGATCACCGCGAGGGTGTCCATCATCAGCCCGGCCGCGTCCGCCGAACCCTGGCTCGCGCCCGCGAAGCCGTCACCGCCCTCGCCGGGCACCGCGTTGCCGGTGTCCGTCAACAGCCGTACCGAGAAGCCCCGTTCGAGCATGTGCACCAGCACGGACGCGGCGCCCGACACGGCCCACTCGAAGGCCGAGTCCGGGCCCGCGCCCTGGTAGGCGATGCCCCGGGTGTCGAGCAGCACCGTGCAGCGGGCGCGCTGCGGCTGCTCCTCGCGGCGCACCATCAGCTCGCCGTAGCGGGCCGTGGAGCGCCAGTGCACCCGGCGCAGGTCGTCGCCGTAGCGGTACCCGCGCGGGATCACGTCGTCCTCGCCGGCCAGCGCGAGTGAGCGCTGCCGCCCGTCGCCGTACCCCTTCGCCTCGCCGCTGAGGCGCACCGGCGCCAGCGCCTCCACGCGCGGGATCACCGTCAGGGTGTCGTACGTCGAGAAGGACCGGGTCAGCTCGCACATGCCGAACGGGTCGGTCAGGCGCAGCTGGAGCGGGCCCAGCGGGTAGCGGCCGCGCAGGTCGGAGCGCACCCGGTAGGACACCTCGCGCCGGCCGCCCGCCTCCATCCGGTCGAGCACGAAACGGGGCCGGGGGCCGAGCACGTACGGCACCCGGTCCTGGAGCATCAGCAGGCCCGTGGGCAGCCGCGAGACGTTGTCCATCCGCAGGTGGACCCGGGCCTCGCTGCCGGCCGGCACGCGCGCGGGGGAGAGACGGCGGCTGCCCGCGACCCGGTAGCGCGTGCGGTACAGCACCGTCGCGCACACCAGCGGCAGCACCGCCAGCAGCAGGCCCACGCGCAGCAGGTCGCTCTGCCCGAGCACATACGCACAGACGGCGGCCGCGACGCCGGCGGCCAGGAAGGAGCGTCCGCGGGTGGTCAGACCGGCCAGGGCGGTGCGGATGCCGCCCTTCTCGTCCCGGTCGGCCTCCGCCTGCCCCGCCCCCGCGGTGGTCATCACAGCCTCCGCGGCGGCTGCTGGGGATACGCCGGCACGCCCCGGCCGAGGCCGCCGAAGCCGCTCTGCTGCTGGGGCGCGGCCGGCACCGGGGTGCGCTGGAGGATCTCCTCGACGACCTGCTCGGCCGTGCGGCGGTTGAGCTGGGCCTGGGCGGTGGGCAGCAGACGGTGGGCCAGGACGGCGACCGCGAGTGCCTGCACGTCGTCCGGCAGCGCGTACTCCCGGCCGCTCAGGGCCGCGGACGCCTTCGCCGCGCGCAGCAGGTGCAGCGTCGCGCGCGGGGAGGCGCCCAGTCTCAGGTCGGGGTGCGTGCGCGTGGCGCCGACCAGCTCCACCGCGTAGCGCCGGACCGGCTCGGCCACGTGGACGCCGCGCACCGCCTCGATCAGCTTGAGGATCTCGTGCGCGTGGGCCACGGGCTGGAGGTCCTCCAGCGGCGAGACGCCGCCGTGCACGTCCAGCATCTGAAGCTCGGCCTCGGCGCTCGGGTAGCCGACCGAGACCCGGGCCATGAAGCGGTCGCGCTGGGCCTCCGGCAGCGGGTAGGTGCCCTCCATCTCGACCGGGTTCTGCGTCGCCACCACCATGAAGGGGCTGGGCAGCTCGTAGGTCTTGCCGTCGATGGTGACCTGGCGCTCCTCCATGGACTCCAGGAGCGCGGACTGCGTCTTGGGCGAGGCGCGGTTGATCTCGTCGCCGATCACCACCTGCGCGAAGATCGCGCCCGGCTTGAACTCGAAGTCGCGGCGCTGCTGGTCCCATATGGACACACCGGTGATGTCCGAGGGCAGCAGGTCGGGCGTGAACTGGATGCGCCGCACCGAGCAGTCGATGGACCGCGCCAGTGCCTTGGCGAGCATCGTCTTGCCGACACCCGGGACGTCCTCGATCAGCAGATGTCCCTCGGCGAGCAGTACGGTCAGCGAGAGCCGTACGACCTCGGGCTTGCCCTCGATCACGCCTTCCACCGACTCCCGCACGCGTTCCACCACGGCGGTCAGATCAGTGAGGCTCGCTCGATCGTCATAGGTCGTCACCCGGCCCTCCTCGGCCTTTCCCTTGCTCCCAGGGAGCACGGGATACCCCATTTTCCCGGGTCGACGCCGCATGACGCGGGCCGGCCCACCCCGAACCACGGACACCACGCGTGAAAAGTTCCGCGTGACGCCACTCCCGCATTCTTGCTGCCGTTACCGATTCGTGTCACTCGACTGTGGACAACTGGCCGCGATATGTCGGTCTTGCGAGCATTCGAACGTGTGACTGACAGGCTTTCGACAGCTACAGCAGGTTGTGTCCGGGGCGGGCGACCGGGTCAGGCGGCGGGGTCGACCTCCCGCAGCCGGCCGGTCTTCACGTCGAAGACGAAGCCCCGCACGTCGTCCGTGTGCGGCAGGAACGGCGAGGTGCGCACGCGCTGCATCGACTGCCGTACGTCCTGGTCGACGTCCCGGAAGGACTCCACCGCCCACGCCGGGCGCTGGCCGACCTCGGCCTCCAGCTCGTTGCGGAAGTCCTCGGTGAGGCTCTCCAGGCCGCAGCCCGTGTGGTGGATGAGGACGATGCTGCGCGTCCCCAGCTTGCGCTGGCTGATGGTGAGGGAGCGGATCACGTCGTCGGTGACGACGCCGCCCGCGTTGCGGATCGTGTGGCAGTCGCCCAGTTCGAGACCGAGCGCCGCGTGCAGGTCGAGGCGGGCGTCCATGCAGGCCACGACGGCGACGTGCAGCACGGGCCGGGCGTCCATCCCCGGGTCCGTGAATGCGGCGGCGTACCGGGCGTTGGCGTCGACCAGGCGGTCGGTGACCGTGCCACCGTCGGCTGGGGCGTTCTCCGAGGCTGTGGGAACCGATGCAGAAGTCGTCATATCCATGACGTTACTGGTCACACCCCGTCCGGGCCTCTTGTGAGAGTGGACAAAGAATGTCAGCGAGCCTGTGGTGTGAGGTAACCCACAAGGGTGGTGTGCCGGCGGTCGCGACGCGCAGGCCGGTTGATTGACCGGGAGACAGGGTGGACTAAAGTGACGCGAAGCGGGAGGCGAGACTCCCCGCTGGACTGTTTTCCCCGGAGACCCCGGCGACGACCGGAGATCTCCCCACGTGCGCGGCGCGTACGTACGGCTCGGCCTCCTCCCGCTCGCGGTCGGCTGACGCTTCCGGCGCCGGCAGGCCTCCCCTTCACGAGCGGGCGGGGACCCGGCGGTGCGTAGGGCCCGCGCCGGATCTGAGAGGGCCCCTTGAGCCAGAGTCGACACGTCCCGGTGATGCTCCAGCGGTGCCTGGATCTGCTGGCACCCGCCCTGGAGGACCCGGAGGCCGTGGTCGTCGACTGCACCCTCGGCCTCGGCGGTCACAGCGAGGCTCTCCTGGCGAGGTTCCCCGGGGTCCGCCTCGTCGCCCTGGACCGAGACAAGGAGGCCCTGCGCCTGTCCGGCGAGCGCCTCGCGCCCTACGGGGAGCGCGCCACCCTCGTCCACGCGGTGTACGACGAGCTCCCCGAGGTGCTGCGCAAGCTCGGCATCGCGCGCGTGCAGGGCGTGTTGTTCGACCTCGGCGTCTCCTCGATGCAACTCGACGAGGCCGACCGCGGCTTCGCCTACGCCCAGGACGCCCCGCTCGACATGCGCATGGACCAGACGTCCGGGGTCAGCGCCGCCGAGGTCCTCAACACGTACCCGCCGGGCGAGCTGGTGCGCATCCTGAGGGCGTACGGCGAGGAGAAGCAGGCCAAGCGGATCGTGTCCGCGATCGTGCGCGAGCGCGAGAAGGAGCCGTTCAGCACCAGCGCGCGGCTGGTCGAGCTGATCAGGGACGCACTGCCGCAGGCCGCCAAGCGCACCGGCGGCAACCCGGCCAAGCGCACCTTCCAGGCTCTGCGTATCGAGGTCAACGGCGAGCTCGCCGTCCTGGAGCGGGCGATCCCGGCCGCCGTGAAGGCGCTGGACGTGGGCGGGCGGATCGCCGTGCTGTCGTACCACTCGCTGGAGGACCGGCTGGTCAAGCAGGTGTTCGCGGCGGGCGCCGCCACTACGGCGCCGCCCGGGCTGCCCGTCGTGCCCGAGCGCTACCAGCCGCGGCTCAAGCTGCTCACGCGTGGTGCCGAACTCCCCACCGAGGAGGAGATCGCGGAGAACCGGCGGGCGGCACCGGCGCGGCTGCGCGGTGCCCAGCGCATCAGGGAGGACATCGAGTGAGCCACGTGCAGGGCGGGCGGGTGTCCCGGACCCGGAGGAGCGTGAGTGAGCAGTAAACCCGAACTGAAGGGGAGGGCGGCACGTCTCGCGCAGCTCTTCCCGACCGGCCCCGGGCAGGCGGCCCGCACCCCCTTCGTCCTCCTCGTGGTCCTCCTCCTCGGCGGTGGTCTCATCGGCCTCCTGGTGCTGAACTCGGCCCTGAGCGAAGGCGCGTTCAAGCTCGACGACCTCCAGCGCGAGACCAAGAGCCTCACCGACGAGGAACAGGCCCTTCAGCGGGACATCGACGCCTACTCCGCTCCCGAGGCCCTCCAGCGCCGCGCCCGCGAACTCGGCATGGTCCCCGGCGGCGACCCCGCCTTCCTCGCCCCCGACGGCACGGTCAAGGGCGTCCCCAGCCCCGCCCCCGGCCTCTGGCAGACCTCGGCCCACATCCCCCTGGTCCTGGCCCCCGAGGCCATGTCCAACGGCTCCACCTCGACCTTCGGCAGGTGACGGAAGTGACCGACAGGGAACCCCCGCGCCGTCGCGTGCCCGGCCCCGCCA
>KE354266.1 GCA_000415505.1 Streptomyces afghaniensis 772 | reverse complement strand
GCCCGGCCCGGACGACGGCGCCCAAGCCGCTCCGGCTGGGCAGCCCGCGTCCCCGGCTGCGTCTGGTCGGGCTCGCGCTGACGCTGGTGCTGATCGCCTTCGTCGTGCGGCTGTTCCAGGTACAGGCCGTCGACGCGAGCACGTACGCCGCCAAGGCCGAACAGAACCGGTACGTCGGGCAGGTGCTGGCCGCCGACCGGGGGGAGATCACCGACCGGTCCGGTGTGGCCCTGGCGACCAGCGAGGACGCCTACGACATCACGGCCGACCCCACGATGTTCGCCCCTGATCAGGTGAAGGTCGGGGACGGCCCCGAGCAGGCGGCCGCGCTGCTCGCGCCGATCCTGGGCCAGGAGCAGGAGGCCCTGGTCAAGAAGCTGCGGCCGAAGAACAAGGCGCTGCGGTACGTGAAGCTGGCCTCCCGCCAGACCCCGCAGGTCTGGAAGCAGATCAAGGACCTCAAGTCCGCGCTCGCCAAGAAGCAGGAGACGGACAAGTCCGCGCACAACGTCCTCGCGGGTGTCTTCTCCGTCGCCACCAGCAAGCGCGTGTACCCCAACGGCGACCTCGCCGCCGGGATACTGGGCTGGGTCAACGGCGAGGGCAAACCGGGCGGCGGCATCGAGCTCCAGCTGGACAAGCGGCTGGCCGGCAAGGACGGCAAGATCCGCTACGCCCAGTCCGGCGGCCGGCTCGTCCCCACCGCGGGTTCCACCGAGACACCCGCCGTGCCCGGCAGCGACGTCGAGCTCACCATCGACCGCGACATCCAGTGGGCCGCCCAGAAGGCCATCAGCGACCAGGTGAAGGAGTCCGCGGCCGACCGCGGCTACGTCATCGTCCAGGACACCCGCACCGGCCAGGTCCTGGCCATGGCCAACTCACCCGGCTTCGACCCCAACGACCTGTCCGGCGCCGACCCCACAGCCCTCGGCAACGCGGCCCTCCAGGACGCCTTCGAGCCCGGCTCCACCGCCAAGGTCATGTCGATGGCGGCCGTCCTCCAGGAGGGCGCCGCCACCCCGATGACCCACGTCGTCGTGCCCAACCGGCTGCACCGCGGCGACCGGCTCTTCAAGGACGACGTGAACCACCCGACCTGGCACCTGACGCTCAACGGCGTCCTCGCCAAGTCCAGCAACATCGGCACCATCCTCGCCACCGGACAGCTCGGCAGGACCCAGGCCCAGTCCAACAAGGTCCTCTACGACTACCTTCGCAAGTTCGGCCTCGGCAGCTACACCGGCCTCGGCTTCCCCGGCGAGACCAAGGGCATCCTCGCACCGCCCGACAAGTGGTCGACCTCGCAGCAGTACACGATCCCTTTCGGCCAGGGCGTCTCCATCAACGCCATGCAGGCGGCGTCGGTGTACTCGACCATCGCCAATGGCGGCGTGCGCGTCGAGCCCACGCTCGTACGCGGCACCAAGGGCCCCGACGGACGCTTCGTCCCGGCCCCCAAGCCCGAGAAGACCCGGGTCGTCAGCGCCAAGACGGCGAAGACCCTCGCCCAGATGCTGGAGTCGGTCGTGGACGACGAGGAGGGCACGGGCACCAAGGCGCGCATCCCCGGCTACCGCGTCGCAGGCAAGACGGGCACCGCCAACCGCGTGGATCCGGCCACCGGCAAGTACAAGGGCTACACGTCGTCGTTCGCCGGGTTCGCCCCCGCCGACAAGCCCCGCATCACCGTCTACTGCGCCATCCAGAACGCCACCAAGGGCAACTACTTCGGCGGCCAGATCTGCGGCCCCGTCTACAAGCAGGTCATGGAGTTCGCACTGAAGTCCCTCCAGGTCCCGCCGACCGGGGCCAAGCCCGCGAGGCTGCCCGTCACGTTCAAGAACTGAGGACCGCCCCGACCCGCCCCCGAGGACCGACCCAATCCGCCCCCGAGGACCGACCCGACCCCGAACCGCCGAGCCCCTGATCAGCACCGAGCACCACCGAGCCACCAGGACCGCCCCCGTGACAACGATCACCCCCGATCCCGGGAACCAGAGCGCCCCCGCCCCTCACTTCGCCCGGAGGCGGGTACGCCCGGTACGCTCACCGCCGTGCCACACGCTGATCAGTCCCAAACCACCCAGAAGGGCCATCCCGTGACATACCCCGGGCCGCCCAGGCCGGCGCAGGTCTCCGCCACACCCCTCGCGGAACTCGCCGGTCAACTGGGTGCCCCCGCGCCGGAGGGCGCCGCCGACGTCACGGGCATCACCCACGACTCACGCGCGGTGCGCCCCGGCGACCTGTACGCCGCCCTCCCGGGCGCCCGTCTGCACGGTGCCGACTTCGTCGAGCAGGCCGCGAGCCTCGGCGCGGCCGCCGTGCTGACCGACCCCACCGGCGCCGAGCGTGCCGCCGCCTCCGGGCTGCCGGTCCTGGTCGTCGACGATCCCCGCGGGCGGATGGGCGAGCTGGCCGCCACGATCTACGGGCACCCCGGCCGGGACCTGCTCCAGATCGGCATCACCGGCACGTCCGGCAAGACCACCACCGCCTACCTCGTCGAGGGCGGCCTGAAGACCGTCAGGTCCACCGGCCTGATCGGCACGGTCGAGATGCGCATCGGCGACGAGCGCATCAAGTCCGAGCGCACCACCCCCGAAGCCACCGACCTCCAGGCCCTGTTCGCCGTCATGCGCGAACGCGGTGTCGAGGCGGTCGCCATGGAGGTCTCCAGCCACGCCCTGGTCCTCGGCCGCGTCGACGGCTGCGTCTTCGACATCGGCGTCTTCACCAACCTCAGCCCGGAACACATGGAGTTCCACTCCGACATGGAGGACTACTTCCGGGCCAAGGCGCAGCTGTTCACGCCGGAACGCGGCAAACTCGGCGTGGTCAACGTCGACGACGAGTACGGCCGCAGGCTGGCGAACGAGGCCACTGTCCCGGTCGTCACCTACTCCGCCGAGGGCCACCCCGACGCCGACTGGCGCGCCGAGGACGTCGAGGTCGGCCGGTTGGACTCGACGTTCACCGTCGTCGGGCCCAAGGGCGAGCGGATCAGCGCCAAGTCGCCGCTGCCGGGCCCCTTCAACGTGGCCAACACCCTCGCCGCGATCGTCGCCCTCGCCGTCGCCGGCCTCGACCCACAGGCCGCCGCCGACGGCATCGCCGCCGTACCCGGCGTGCCGGGCCGCCTGGAGCGCGTGGACGCCGGACAGCCGTACCTCGCGGTCGTCGACTACGCCCACAAGACCGACGCCGTCGAGTCCGTCCTGCGCGCCCTGCGCAAGGTCACCGAGGGCCGGCTGCACATCGTCCTCGGCTGTGGCGGCGACCGCGACACCACGAAGCGCGCCCCCATGGGCGCCGCCGCGGCCCGGCTCGCCGACACCGCCGTACTGACCTCCGACAACCCCCGCTCCGAGGACCCCCTCGCGATCCTCGCCACGATGCTCCAGGGCGCGGCCTCCGTGCCCGCGCACGAGCGCGGCGAGGTGCAGGTCTTCGAGGACCGGGCCGCCGCGATCGCCGCCGCAGTCGCCCGCGCCGAGCCGGGCGACACCGTGCTCGTCGCGGGCAAGGGCCACGAGCAGGGCCAGGACATCGCCGGGGTGGTCCGTCCCTTCGACGACCGCCAGGTGCTTCGCGAAGCCATTCAGAAGACCCAGGGATGAATTCCCGCATGATCCAGGGGATGAACTTGTGATCGCCCTCTCCCTCGCCGAGATCGCAGAAGTCGTCGGCGGGCAGACGTACGACATACCGGATCCGACCGTCCAGGTCACCGGCCCGGTCGTCCGGGACTCCCGCGAGGCGGGGCCGGGCAGCCTGTTCGTGGCCTTCGCCGGGGAACGCGCGGACGGCCACGACTTCGCGGTGGCGGTCGTCGAGGCGGGAGCGGTGGCCGTGCTCGGCACCCGGCCCGTCGGCGTGCCCGCGATCGTCGTGGACGACGTCCAGACCGCCCTCGGCGCCCTCGCGCGGCACGTCGTACGACGTCTCGGTGCCACGCTCGTCGCCCTCACCGGCTCGGCCGGCAAGACCAGCACCAAGGACCTCATCGCGCAGGTGCTCCAGCGCAAGGCGCCGACGGTGTTCACGCCCGGCTCGCTCAACAACGAGATCGGGCTGCCGCTGACCGCGCTCAGCGCCACCGAGGAGACCCGGTTCCTCGTCCTGGAGATGGGCGCCCGTGGCATCGGGCACATCGCCTACCTCACGGGTCTGACGCCCCCGAAGATCGGCCTCGTCCTGAACGTCGGCAGCGCCCACATCGGCGAGTTCGGCGGCCGGGAGCAGATCGCACAGGCCAAGGGCGAACTCGTCGAGTCCCTGCCGTCCGAGGCCGACGGCGGCACGGCCGTCCTCAACGCGGACGACCCCTACGTACGGGCCATGGCCACCCGTACGAAGGCGAAGGTGATCTTTTTCGGAGAGTCCGGCGAAGCGGACGTTCGCGGCGAGAACGTGCGACTCACGGACACCGGACAGCCTGCCTTCAGGCTTCACACACCCTCCGGTGCAAGTGATGTGACCATGCGCCTGTACGGTGAGCACCACGTGTCGAACGCGCTCGCCGCGGCCGCCGTCGCCCACGAGTTGGGCATGTCCGCAGACGAGATCGCCGTCGCGCTCTCCGAGGCGGGCTCCCTCTCCCGCTGGCGGATGGAGGTCACCGAGCGCCCGGACGGCGTGACGGTCGTCAACGACGCCTACAACGCGAACCCCGAGTCCATGAAGGCCGCGCTGCGTGCGCTCGTGGCCATCGGCAAGGGGCGTCGTACGTGGGCGGTGCTCGGCCAGATGGCCGAGCTCGGGGACGAGGCTCTCGCCGAGCACGACGCGGTCGGACGGCTCGCCGTCCGGCTCAACGTCAGCAAGCTCGTCGCGGTCGGTGGCAGGGAAGCCGCCTGGCTGCAACTGGGCGCATATAACGAGGGTTCGTGGGGTGAGGAGTCGGTGCACGTGTCCGACGCACAGGCGGCGGTCGACCTGTTGCGCAGCGAGTTGCGCCCGGGGGACGTCGTGCTCGTGAAGGCGTCCCGTTCGGTCGGCCTCGAGCGCGTTGCCCAGGCGCTGCTCGAGTCCGGTGCCGAGGGTGAGGTTTCCGCCCGATGATGAAGCAGATCCTGTTCGCAGGAGTCATTGGCCTCTTCCTGACGCTGGTCGGCACCCCGCTGCTGATCAAGCTCCTCGCGCGCAAGGGCTACGGCCAGTACATCCGCGACGACGGCCCGCGCGAGCACGCCAGCAAGCGCGGGACGCCGACCATGGGCGGTATCGCCTTCATCCTGGCGACGGTCGCCGCGTACTTCCTGGCCAAGGTGATCACGGGCTATCTCGACCCGGACGTCGACGCGGCGCCGACCTTCTCGGGTCTTCTGGTGCTCGGCCTGATGGTCGGCATGGGTTTGGTGGGCTTCCTCGACGACTACATCAAGATCGTCAAGCGGCGTTCGCTGGGTCTGCGGGCCAAGGCGAAGATGGCCGGCCAGCTGATCGTCGGCATCGGCTTCGCGGTGCTCTCGCTCCAGTTCGCGGACAACCGCGGCAACACCCCGGCCTCCACGAAGCTGTCGTTCATCACGGACTTCGGCTGGACGATCGGACCCGTGCTGTTCGTGGTCTGGGCGCTGTTCATGATCCTCGCGATGTCGAACGGCGTGAACCTGACCGACGGTCTGGACGGTCTGGCCACCGGCGCCTCCGTGCTCGTCTTCGGCGCCTACACCTTCATCGGCGTCTGGCAGTTCCAGGAGTCCTGCGCCAACGCGCAGACGCTCACCAACCCGGGCGCGTGCTACGAGGTGCGCGATCCCCTCGACCTGGCGGTGGTCGCCTCCGCGCTGATGGGCGCCTGCCTGGGCTTCCTGTGGTGGAACACCTCGCCGGCCAAGATCTTCATGGGTGACACCGGATCGCTCGCGCTCGGCGGTGTGCTCGCCGGCCTCGCGATCTGCTCGCGCACCGAGCTGCTGATGGCCATCCTCGGCGGCCTCTTCGTCCTGATCACCATGTCCGTGGTGATCCAGGTCGGCTCCTTCCGCCTCACCGGGAAGCGTGTCTTCCGGATGGCGCCACTCCAGCACCACTTCGAACTCAAGGGCTGGTCCGAAGTGCTCGTCGTGGTCCGCTTCTGGATCATTCAGGGCATTTGTGTGATCGTCGGACTAGGCCTCTTCTACGCAGGATGGGCAGCGGACAAGTGACCTCCTCGGTGTCTTCGGAGCTCAAGGGCAAGCACGTCACCGTCGCCGGGCTCGGCGTCTCCGGCGTCCCGGCGGCCAAGGTGCTGCACGGCCTCGGCGCGATCGTCACGGCCGTCAACGACGGCGCCGACGAGCGCGCGCGGGCGCAGGCCGCCGAGCTGGAGGCGCTCGGCATCACCGTGCGCCTCGGTGACGGCGACACCCTGCCCGAGGGCACCGAGCTGATCGTCACCGCGCCCGGCTGGAAGCCGGACAAGCCGCTGTTCGCGGCGGCGGAGCGGGCGGGCGTCCCCGTCTGGGGCGACGTCGAGCTGGCCTGGCGCCTGCGGGGCCCCGACGCCGCCCCCTGGCTGGCCGTCACGGGCACCAACGGCAAGACCACCACCGTCCAGATGCTCGCCTCGATCCTGAAGGCCGCGGGCCTGCGCACGGCCGCCGTCGGCAACATCGGTGTCTCCCTCCTGGACGCGGTGCTCGGCGAGGAGCAGTACGACGTGCTGGCCGTGGAGCTGTCCAGCTACCAGCTCCACTGGGCGCCCTCGCTGCGCGCCCACTCGGCCGCCGTGCTCAACCTCGCCCCCGACCACCTCGACTGGCACGGCTCCATGGAGGCGTACGCCGCCGACAAGGGCCGTATCTACGAGGGCAATCGTGTCGCCTGCGTCTACAACGCCGCCGACAAGGCCACCGAGGACCTGGTCCGCGAGGCCGACGTCGAGGAGGGCTGCCGCGCCGTCGGGTTCACCCTCGGCACGCCCGCGCCCTCCCAACTCGGCGTCGTGGAGGGCATCCTGGTCGACCGTGCCTTCGTCGAGAACCGGCAGAAGAACGCCCAGGAGCTGGCCGAGGTCGCCGACGTCAATCCGCCCGCCCCGCACAACATCGCCAACGCCCTCGCGGCGGCGGCCCTCGCGCGGGCCTACGGCGTGCCCGCCAAGGCCGTACGGGACGGGCTGCGGGCCTTCACCCCGGACGCCCACCGCATCGCGCACGTGGCCGACGTGGACGGGGTCGCGTACGTCGACGACTCCAAGGCCACCAACACCCATGCCGCGGAAGCCTCGTTGGCGGCCTACGAGTCGATCGTGTGGATCGCGGGCGGGCTCGCGAAGGGCGCCACCTTCGACGAACTGGTCACCAAGTCGGCGCCCCGGCTGCGCGCTGCCGTGCTGATCGGCGCGGACCGCGCGCTGATCCGCGAAGCCCTGGCGCGACACGCCCCCGAAGTACCCGTCGTCGACCTCGACCGGACCGACACTGGGGCGATGCGCGCGGCGGTTCAGGAGGCGCGACGGCTCGCTCAGGCCGGTGACACGGTGTTGCTGGCTCCGGCCTGCGCCTCCATGGACATGTTCGCCAACTACAACAAGCGCGGGGACGCTTTCGCGGACGCCGTTCGCGAGCTCGGCTCCGTCGACGGCTGACCCGGGTCCGCCTCGCCCGGCGGCGGTGCCGGGCGTATCTGGGAGGGACGCGTGACACGGATGTGGCTGGTGCCCGAGCGGCCGGGGAGCGTGCGCGGCACGACCTTCCCCTCCGGCAAGGCGGGGTGAGCGGCGATGCCCACCAGCCGCACCGGACGGCCCCCGGCCCCCCGCGCTCCCCGGCGCCCCGCCGCTCCCCGGCTCGCCCGCGAGAACCCCGTCCTGGCCTTCTACAGCCGTGCGCGCAGGGGCTGGGACCGGCCGCTGACCGCCTACTACCTCATCTTCGGCGGCAGTCTGCTGATCACCGTGCTGGGCCTGGTGATGGTCTACTCGGCCTCCCAGATCACCGCGCTCCAGATGTCGCTGCCCGGCTCGTACTTCTTCCGCAAGCAGATGCTGGCCGCCGTGATCGGCGCCGGGCTGCTCCTCGCCGCCTCACGGATGCCGGTGAAGCTGCACCGGGCCCTGGCCTACCCGATCCTCGCCGGCGCCGTCTTCCTCATGGCCCTCGTGCAGATCCCCGGGATAGGAGTGTCGGTCAACGGCAACCAGAACTGGATCGCGCTCGGCGGCTCCTTCCAGATCCAGCCCAGTGAGTTCGGCAAGCTCGCGCTCGTGCTGTGGGGCGCCGACCTGCTCGCCCGCAAGCAGGACAAGAAGCTGCTGACCCAGTGGAAGCACATGCTGGTTCCGCTCGTGCCGGCCGCCTTCATGCTGCTCGGGCTGATCATGATCGGCGGCGACATGGGCACCGCGATCATCCTCACGGCCATCCTGTTCGGCCTGCTCTGGCTGGCCGGCGCACCCACGCGGCTGTTCGCCGGAGTGCTGTCGATCGCCGCCGTACTCGGCCTGATCCTCATCAAGACCAGCGCGAACCGCATGGCGCGCCTGCAGTGCCTCGGCGCCACCGAACCCCAGTCGGGACCGGTCGACTGCTGGCAGGCCGTGCACGGCATCTATGCCCTCGCCTCCGGCGGAATCTTCGGTTCCGGGCTGGGTGCGAGTGTGGAGAAATGGGGGCAACTCCCCGAAGCCCACACCGACTTCATCTTCGCCGTCACCGGTGAGGAACTGGGCCTGGCGGGGACGCTGTCGGTACTCGCCCTCTTCGCGGCTCTAGGCTATGCGGGTATCCGCGTGGCCGGACGCACGGAGGACCCCTTCGTGAGGTATGCCGCGGGAGGCGTGACCACCTGGATCACGGCCCAGGCCGTGATCAACATCGGTGCGGTGCTCGGTCTGCTGCCGATCGCCGGCGTCCCCCTCCCGCTGTTCTCCTACGGGGGATCCGCCCTGCTGCCGACCATGTTCGCCATCGGGCTGCTGATCGCCTTCGCGCGCGACGAGCCCGCTGCGCGGGCGGCGCTTGCGATGCGGCAACCCCGCTTTGGTAGAAAGCGGGGGGCTGGGGGAACCGGTTCCGGCCGGAGTCCCCGGAGATGGAACACGATGCGACTGCGCGCCTCGGTGGCGCGCTCGTCCGGAGAGCGGTGAATTTCGGTGCGATGTCGTACGTCGCCGGCGGAGGAACCGGCGGGCCACATCGAGCCGCGGCTCGCCTCCGCGGACGCCCTGCGCAGGCAGGACCCGAGCGTGGGCGATCACGGCCCTGGGCACGGA
>KE354265.1 GCA_000415505.1 Streptomyces afghaniensis 772 | reverse complement strand
CCGGGGCCGGATGCGGGGAGGGGCTCGCCGAGCGGATCGGCGCCCACGGCGCGCTGCGACTGCGCGACCGGGCCGGACGGCTGCTCGCCGAGCACGTCGACCGGGTGCTGCACGTCGAACGCGAGCGCCGGCTCGCCCCGCTCGACGCCCTCGACGTCCACGCCGAGCCCCAGGCCGAACTCATCGCCGCTCTGTCCGTACTTCAGAAGGAGAGGTGACCGGTGACCGCCGTCACTGGCCAGGACCACACCGAGCGCGCCGGCCAGCCGGGCGACGCGCACAAGGCGGCAGCCGCCGCGAACCCGTCGGCGAAGGCCCCGCGGAACGCCTCCGAGGCCGAGAGCACGGACGGCACCCACGCGCGCGTGCCGGACGGAGACTCCTCCGCCCCTACGGACTCCCCGGGCTCCACAAGCTCCCAGGGCTCCGCACTCTCCCAGGGCACCTGGGACGACGGGCTCATCGCACGGCGGGTCGACGAGACCACCGGAGGAAACCAGTACGCCGTGCTGGACAGCCGCCCCGCCGCCCCGCCGACGGTGTCCCCGCTGGTGTACGACGGGCCGCTGCGCTCCCGGCTGGAGGCCCTGCGCGAACTGGTGGGGCTCTCCCGCACCCGGCTCGACAGCCGGACGCTGGCGGAGGCGGGCCGGGTGCTCGACGAGGCGTCCGCGCGGCGCAGGCTCTCCGGGCAGCACACCGTCGTCGCCATCGCGGGCGCCACGGGCAGCGGCAAGTCACAGCTGTTCAACGCGCTCGCCGGGGTGGCCATCTCGGAGACGGGGGTACGCCGCCCCACCACCGCCGCTCCCATCGCGTGCAGTTGGAGCGACGGGGCCGCCAGCCTCATCGAACGGCTAGGCATCCCGCCCCGGCTGCGCCGGCGTCCGCTGCCGACCGTGGACGGAGACTCCCAGCTGCACGGACTCGTCCTCGTCGACCTGCCCGACCACGACTCCGCGGCCGTACAGCACCGCGAGCACGTGGACCGCATCCTGGCGCTCGTCGACGCGGTCATCTGGGTCGTCGACCCGGAGAAGTACGCCGACGCCGTCCTCCACGAGCGCTATCTGCGGCCGATGGCGGCCCACGCGGAGGTCATGTTCGTCGTCCTCAACCAGATCGACCGGCTGCCCGGGGAAGCCGCCGAGCAGGTCCTCGACGATCTGCGACGGCTCCTCGACGAGGACGGCATCGCCCTCGGCGAGTACGGCGAACCGGGTACGACCGTGCTCGCGCTGTCCGCGCTCACCGGGGACGGCGTCGGCGAACTGCGCGAGGTGCTCGGCCAGTTCGTCGCGGAGCGCGCGGCGCCGGCCCGCCGTATCTCGGCCGACGTGGACATCGCGGCGGCGCGGCTGTGGCCCGTCTACGCCACGCAGCGGCGGACCGGACTCAGCGAACAGGCCCGGGAGGAGTTCGCGGACCGGCTCGCGGACGCCGTGGGCGCCACGGCGGCGGGCGAGGCCGCCGAGCGCGCGTGGCTGCGCAACGCCAACCGTGCCTGCGGCACGCCCTGGCTGCGGTTGTGGCGCTGGTACCAGGACCGCGGCGAACCGACCACGGGGCGGCTCCCCTCGCGCACACAGGCCGACGAGGAGGCCACCGCCCGGCAGCGGGTCGAGCAGGCCGTACGGACGGTGGCCGACCGGGCCTCGGCGGGCTTGCCGGCGCCCTGGGCGCAGGCGGTGCGTGAGGCCGCCGTCCGCGGCTCCAAGGGGCTGCCCGAGGCGCTGGACGAGCTGAGCGTGCGCGCCGGAGTGCCGACGGGGCGGCCGCCGCGGCCGGGGTGGTGGCCGGTGGCCGTGCTGTGCCAGGCGGCCATGACGATCCTGCAGTTCCTGGGCGGGCTGTGGTTGCTGGGACAGATCGTCGGCGTCATGTCGCCGAACCTGGGCGTGCCGGTGCTGCTGATGGTGATCGGCATCGTCGGCGGGCCGCTCATCGAGTGGAGCTGCCGGATGGCGGCGCGGGGACCGGCCCGGCGTTACGGGCTGGAGGCGGAACGCCGGTTGCGAGAGGCGGCGGCCGGGTGCGGGAGGGCCCGCGTGCTGGATCCGGTGGCGGCGGAGCTGCTGCGGTACCGGGAGGTTCGGGAACAGTACGGGAGGGTGGTGGGGGCGGGGAGGTGACGCTTGGGCAGGGACGGTGATTCCGGGGGCGTGGCGGTTGTGACGGGCCGCGGACGTCCCTCGGCGTCACCCGTCCGGGTGGCGGCGTTGTCCACAGGCGGGCGGTGATCCACAGCGCTCAGCGGGCTCGGCCCGGCGGCGGCAGTCTGGCAGACACAGCCGTACGGGACGGGCCCGTACGCATGTCGGCCCGGTGTCGCAGTCCGGGCGAGGGAGGGGTTCGCGATGAACGAGACGATGGTCTGCGCGGTCGGCAGGGTGGCGACACAGCCGGTGTACCGGGAGATGGCGTCCGGCCCGTCGGCGAGGTTCCGGCTGGCGGTGACCGCGCGCTACTGGGACCGCGAGAAGAACATGTGGACGGACGGGCACACCAACTTCTTCACGGTGTGGGCCAACCGCCAGCTCGCCACCAACACGGCGGCGTCACTGACGGTCGGCGAGCCCGTGATCGTCCAGGGCAGGCTGAAGGTACGGACCGACGTGCGCGAGGGGCAGAGCTGGACCTCGGCGGACATCGACGCGGTAGCGATCGGGCACGACCTGGCCTGGGGCACCTCGGCGTTCCGCCGCGGAGGCAAACCTGAGGCGGCGCCGGCACCGGCACAGCCGGAACCCAACTGGGAGACACCGCAGGAGGGTTCGTCGGTGCCGACGGGCGCTCCCGCTCAACAGCCTCCGGAACCAGTCGCATTGACGTGACGTCAATCACCCGCCCGCCTGGCCCGAAGTGCGGCTTATCGGCGAGTGCGCACCGAAAAATCGGGGGTGGACTTGTCGATAAGCCCTGCTCACAAGGGGTCTTGGCGATAACGATTCCGAGTCGGATCACTCCTCCGACCGTCTCACCGGCGAGCGGCGTCCGCCGCGTACCTAGGATGCCGGGCATGGCTCTCGGGGCTCTTGCGGCCTGTGAGGCTTGTGATTCTGCAGGTGGGACCGTACCCCCCACGTCGACGGGTCCTGCTCGAAGGGGAATTTGGTGTTTGCTTCGTTCTCTGCGGTGTTCGTACGCAGGCGAGGGGCTGCCCGCCTCGGTGCCGCGACGCTCGTGTCCGGGCTCGTCGCCGCGGGCGTGCTGGCCGGTGCCGGCCAGGCGACCGCCGAGGAGACGACGCGGAGTCAGGGCGGAGCGACCGCGACGACAGCCGGGCTCAAGACGTACGGCACCGCGGTGATACACGGCGCCACCGGGGAACAGCAGGTGTCGGCGGGCCTGTTCGAGATGTCCGTCGAGGGCGGCGGCATGCTCCAGACGTACTGCGTCGACCTGCACAATCCGACGCAGCGGGACGCCAAGTACCACGAGACGCCCTGGAGCGGCACGTCTCTGGGCGCCAACAAGGACGCCGGCCGGATCCGCTGGATCCTTCAGAACTCCTACCCGCAGGTGAACGACCTCGCGGCGCTGGCACGGAAGGCGGGCGTCCGCGGCGCGCTGACCGAGCAGGACGCGGCGGCCGGCACACAGGTGGCGATCTGGCGTTACTCGGACGACGTGGCCGTCGACGCCCTCGACCCGCAGGCCGAGCAGCTCGCGGACTACCTGGAGAAGAACGCGCGGAGCCGGCCCGAGCCCCGGGCCTCGCTCACTCTCGATCCGCCGGCGGTCTCCGGCCGGCCGGGGGAGCGGCTGGGCCCGGTGACGGTGCACACGAACGCCGGCAGCGTGACGGTGAGCCCACCCGCGGACGCCGCCACGAGCGGGGTCCGGATCGTCGACAAGCAGGGCAAGGCCGTGACGTCCACGTCGGACGGCGGGCAGGTGTTCTTCGAGGTGCCCGAGGACGCGGCGGCCGGCATGGCGGAGCTGACCGTGCAGGCCTCGACGACCGTGCCGGTCGGCCGTGCCTTCGCCTCCGAGAGCCGGAGCCAGACGCAGATCCTGGCCGGTTCCAGCGAGTCGACGGTGTCGGCGACGGCGGGGGCGACCTGGGCGAAGAAGGGCGCGATCCCGGCACTGTCGGCGGCGAAGAACTGCGCTGAGGGCGGCGTGGACATCATCGCGTCCAACAAGGGCGACGAGCCGTTCACGTTCGAACTGCAGGGCTTGGAGCACACCATCGCCGCGGGCGAGTCCCGGACGGTGACGGTTCCGCTCCAGGAGGACCAGGCGTACGACTTCACGATCCACGGCCCGGGCGGCTTCACCCAGCGATTCAGCGGCATGCTGGACTGCCGGACCCAGGGCAGCGAGACGGGCACGGCCACGCAGACCCTCAGCGAACCGAGCCCGGCCTCGGTGGGCGGCACGGCGACGGACACCAACCTCGCCGAAACCGGCAGCTCGGGCGTCACCCCCTTCATCGCCGGCATCGCCATCACCCTGGTCCTGATCGGCGGAACGACCCTGATCGTGCTCCGCGGCAGGGAGACACCGACGGGGGACTGACGGTCATGCTCCGCGGAAGGCCACTGCCAGGGCAGGCCCTCGCTACGCTCACTCCATGAAGATCACGGTACGGGCGGCGGTCCAGGCGGATCTGGCGGTGCTGCTCGGCCTCTACGGCGAACTGAACCCGGACGACGCGCCGTTGCCCCGGGCGTCCGCGGAAGCCGTCTGGGCGGCGATATCCGGGCAGCAGGGGCGGACCGTCCTGGTCGCCGAGGCCGACGGTGTCGTGGCCGGGACGGCGGACTGCATCGTGATGCCGAACCTCACCCGCGGCGGTCGGGCCATCCTGTTCGTGGAGAACGTGGTGGTGGCCGGCTGCTTCCAGCGGCGGGGCGTCGGGCGTCGGCTGATGGACGCGGCCGTGCGGCTGGGCGAGTCGGCCGGCTGCTACAAGGTGCAGTTGCTGGCGGCGGACGACGAGTACGTCCACAGTTTCTACGAAGCGTGCGGCTTCAAGGCGTTGGCGCAAGGGTTTCGCCGCTACGTTGAGTAGCCACGCGCATTCCCGACGGGAACCGAACCGATCCCCCCGACGTGTATCCGGGCAAGGGGTGGTGCCTCGCGCTGCGATCAGATCAAGATCGTGGCAAGGGCGGTGCGGATGTCAGTGCCGGAAGGGATACTTGCGGCGACGGATGACCACGGGGGAGGTCACAGTGACACACCTGCCGACGAGCAGCACACCACCAACAGGCCCGGGCCTGCCCACCCTCCCGGCGGTACCGGCCCAACCAGCACAGGCGCCACCGAGGCCACCGGCCCAAGCCCCTCACGGCCCTGCGGAACCCCAGCCCCGCCGTACCGCCTTCGCCGAGGGACTGGACCAACTCCGCGCCGCCGCCACCACAGAGCCCGGCCGCCTCCGTATCATCGGCGCCCTTCTCGCACTCCTCGTCGTCGCCTTCGGCGCCGTCACCGCCTGGCAGATGACCGACCGCGCGGCCGCTGCCGACGACGTCCTCACCAGCAGTCAGCCCCTCAGCTCGGACGCGGCCGACATCTACCGCTCCCTCGCGGACGCCAACACCGCTGCCTCCAGCGGCTTCCTCGCCGGCGGTCAGGAGTCGGCCGCCTCCCGCGACCGCTACGAGAAGGACATCCGCACGGCCGCGGAGAAACTCGTCAACGCCGCCGCCAACTCGGACCCGGACTCCCCGTCCGCGGCGACCATCGCCAAGCTCAACAGACTCCTCCCGGAGTACAAGGGCCTGGTCGAGCGCGCCCGCACGTACAACCGCCAGGGCTTCCCGGTCGGCGGCGCCTACCTCCGCTACGCCAACGAGAAGATGCAGGAGCAGATGCTCCCGGCAGCGGAGGAGCTGTACAAGAAGGAGAACCAGCGCCTGCGCGCGGACTACGCGGACGCCACGCCCTATCCCTGGGCCGCCATCGCCCTGGGCGTCCTCGCCCTGACCGTCCTCGCCTGGGCCCAGCACCGCAACTACCAGCGCACGAACCGCGTTCTGAACCACGGCCTGGTCGCCGCCACGGCCACCGCGACCGTGGTCCTCCTGTGGCTGGTCGTCGGCCACAGCGTCGCCCGCGCGGGGCTGAACGACTCCTACGACCACGGCGTCCGCTCCCTGAACGTGTTGCACGACGCCCGTATCGCCTCCCTCAAGGCACGGGGCAACGAGAACCTGACCCTGGTGGCCCGCGGCGCCGAGACGAAGAAGGTCGGCCAAGAGACCTTCGACGCCTACGACTACGACTTCCGCACGGACATGAGCGCCCTGGGCAAACACCTGGCGGCCGCGGAGAAGCTCGCCGACGACGCATCGGGCGAAACCCCCGTCACCGCCGCCGTGGGCAACATGACGGAGTGGAAGAAGCGCCACACCGCGGCCCGCGAGCAGGACGAGAACGGCAACTACCAGCAGGCGCTGGACAAGGTCATCGGCACCGGGAAGACGACCGGCGAGTGCTTCGACAGCGTCGACGCGAACCTGCGCACGGCACTCGCGCACGAGGAAACCGAGTTCAAGCGCGCGGCCGATGACGGCCGGGACGCCCTGACGGGCCTGTCGGCGGGCGCGGCCGTCCTCGCGGTGCTGGGCGCGGCGGGCGCGGTGCTCGGCATCGGCCGCAGGCTGTCGGAGTACCGATGAACGGGACACGGGTGAAAGGGGGCGCGACCATGCGAGCACGACGTCTGCGGGCCAGTCTGAAGGGCTGGGGCGGGGTGGCCGCGATGGCGGTCGTCTGTGCCCTGGTGGCCGTCTTCGCACTGTGCGTCCCGCTGTCCGGGCCGAGGACCGTGGACGGCCAGGCCGTCGCCCAGTCGGCCCGGGTCAAGGCCGAGAAGGCAGCAGAGGACTGCGAGGCCCCCGAGAAGCAGACCCTGTCGCCCTCCTCCGCCGACGGCGACACCATCCAGGCGATCAAGAACCGCCAGGGCGGGAAGCGCAAGCTGATCGTCGGTGTCGACCAGAACAGCTACCGCTGGGGCTACCGCGACCCCAACAGCGGCAAGCGCGGGGAGCTGGAGGGCTTCGACATCGACCTGGTCCACCGCATCGCCGAGGACATACTCGGTGACCGGAACGCGGTCCAGTTCAAGGCGATCCCCACCAACGAGCGCATTCCGGCGATCCGGGACGGCCGCGTGGACATGGTCGTCCGCACGATGACGATCAACTGTGAGCGCATCGAGGACGTCGCCTTCTCCGCGCCGTACTTCAAGACGGGACAGCAGGTCCTGGCCCCCAAGTCCTCGCCCGTCAAGGGCTACGACGACACGCTCGCCGGCAAGCGGGTCTGCACGGCCACGGGCTCCACGGCGTACTCCACGCTGGAGGCGGACAAGAAGAGCGGCAAACTCCCCGCCACCACCGACATCTCCAAGACCGTCCCGAACCAACTCGACTGCCTGGTCAGGCTCCAGCTCGGCGAGGCCGACGCGGTGGTCACCGACGGCGCGCTCGCCGCGAGCCAGGCGGCACAGGATCCGACGGTCGAGCTCAAGGGCGATGCCTTCACTGCCGAGTACTACGGCGTGGCGATGAAGGAGGACGCCGACGATCTGGTACGCCGGGTCAACCAGATCCTGGTGGACTACCGCAAGGACACCGCCACCGGCTGGCAGGCGTCGTACGGCAAATGGCTGTCGGCGACACTGGGCAAGAATCCGGAGAAGTCGGAACCACCGGCACCGCAGTACCTGCGCACGACCTGACAACCGCACCGACCCCCAACCGGCACAACCGCAGCGAGAGGTGATCGATGGGCGTCACGGGATCCACCGGGCCGGTGATGGACCGGGACGAGGTGGACCGTGCGCTGGCGCGGCTCGGCGCGGAGCACGAGGCGATCGAGACCTCGCTCCTCGCCCTCCAGGACCACGCGGGCCGCAGACTCCTGGAGGGCGCCGAGCTCACCGGCGTCACCCAGGAGCGCTGGACGTCCACGGAGGCGTCGATCACGTTGCTGTGGACGTACTTCGACGCGTACACGGACGCCCTGCGCACCGCCCGGGAGATCCGCTCCCGCCGCCGCTGGTCCAGCCGCGAGGACCTGGTGGAGCTGACGGAGCTGCTGAACGGCGAGTCGGTCACGGTCGCGGGCAGCGCCACGGCGACGGCCAACGCCCCGACCCTGCACGGCACGGGGAGCAAACTCAGCGAACGCTACTCGCTCGCCACCCTCGTCGACCGGATGAACGAGCTGTACGCGACGAGCCTGGACATGGTCGTCGCGGCCGACGCCGTCTGGTCGGCGCTGCCGGCCCGGATCGACCTGCTGGCGGCCGAGCTCCAGCGCACCCGCCGGCTGGCGCACTCGGTCGGGGTGCGCCCCGGTGAGCACCCGGCGGGCGACGACCTGGAGCGCATCACCCGCACGCTCACGAAGCTGCGCGAGCAGGTGGTGTCGGACCCGCTGGCGTTCTGGCTGGCCGCGGAGGGCAGTTCGGCTCCGGGTGGCGGCAGACCGGACACGACGGTGTACGACCGGGAGGCGCGCGCCCTGGAGGACGTACGCCGGGAGATCGACGCGGTTCTGACGGTGCGGCAGGACGCCGAGATGCGGATCGTCCGGCTGCGGGACGTCCTCAGCCGCGCGGACCGTACGCTCGCCGAGGCGCGCACCGCCCGCGGCGAGGTCCTCGCGAAGATCGCGGCGACGGAGGTGCCGGTCGTCAGCGGACCGCCGACCGCGTTGCAGGAGCAGCTGGCGGCGGCCGCGGAGTACCGCAGACAGGCCCAGTGGCACCGCCTGTCCCCGCTCCTGGAGTCGCTGGAGCAGAAGGCGGAGGACGAACTGCTGCGCGCCCGCGAGTCGTTGACCGCGGTCACGGCGCCCCTGGCGGTCCGCGCCGAACTGCGCGGCCGACTCGACGCGTACAAGGCGAAGGTCGCCCGGCACGGCTTCGCCGAGGACACGCTGCTGGTGGAGCGGTACGAGAAGGCCCGCCGCATGTTGTGGAGCGCCCCCTGCGACCTGCGCGCCGCCGAACAGGCCGTGCTGCGCTACCAGCAGGCAGCGGCGGAACTGCTCGGCGGCCCGCGGGTGCCGGACCAGGGCGTGCCGGAGGACGACCGGAGGGGGCCCGGCGCATGAGCGACAAGGGGGAGTCCGTGAGTCAGGCACCGAACCAGCCACCGAACGAACCGCCGAGCCAGTCACCGGGCCAGGCACCGGGCGGAACACGGGGCGAGCCGCAGCGCACCTGCCAGCGCCCCGCCTGCGGCGGCAGCTACGAGGACGTGGGCGGCGGCGAACTGTACTGCGACACCTGCGGCCTCGCCCCGGTCGTCGCCGCTGGGGGTCCCCCCTCTGGGGGAGGCATGGTCGGATCGCCCCCCACCGGCATCACCGCCGGCGGCAAGGGCGGCTCACACGGCTCGGGCGGCTCGGGGCGCAGCGGCAGCTCCCGCACGAGCAGCCGCAGTTCCCGTACGTCGTCCCAGTCGTCGAAGTCCCGCCGCTCGGTGTCGGGACGCCTCTCGCGCTCCCTGTCGGGCAAGGCGACGGGCCGCTCGGTGTCGGTGCGCAGCTCCGGCTCGGCCGCCGGTTCCTCCTCCCGGGGCCGGCTGGGTGCGGGACTGGTCCAGGTGCCGCCGATTCCGCGGCCCGACCCGCGCGAAATGGTCCTGGACAACCCGGAAGTGCCCGAGCGGAAGCGGTTCTGCTCGCGCTCCGACTGCGGCGCCCAGGTGGGCCGCGCCCGCGGCGACCGGCCGGGGCGTACGGAAGGCTTCTGCACCAAGTGCGGCCATCCGTACTCGTTCGTGCCGAAGCTGAAGGCCGGGGACGTCGTGCACGGCCAGTACGAGGTGGTCGGCTGCCTCGCGCACGGCGGCCTGGGCTGGGTCTACCTGGCCGTCGACCGGGCGGTCTCCGACCGCTGGGTGGTCCTCAAGGGCCTGCTGGACACCGGCGACCAGGACGCGATGGCCGCGGCGATCTCCGAGCGGCGCTTCCTCGCGGAGATCGAGCACGCCAACATCGTGCGGATCTACAACTTCGTCGAGCACCTGGACCAGCGCACGGGCTCCCTCGACGGCTACATCGTCATGGAGTACGTCGGCGGCAAGTCGCTGAAGGAGATCGCCAACGCCCGCCGCACCCCGCACGGCAGGCGCGACCCGCTGCCGGTGGAGCAGGCCTGCGCGTACGGCCTGGAGGCCCTGGAGGCGCTCGGCCATCTGCACAGCCGCAACCTGCTCTACTGCGACTTCAAGGTCGACAACGCGATCCAGACCGAGGACCAGCTCAAGCTGATCGACATGGGCGCGGTGCGCAGGATGGACGACGAGGAGTCGGCCATCTACGGCACGGTCGGGTACCAGGCTCCGGAGGTCGCCGAGGCCGGCCCGTCGGTGGCGAGCGACCTCTACACCGTCGCCCGCACCCTCGCCGTCCTGACCTTCGACTTCCAGGGGTACACGAACGTCTACGTCGACTCCCTGCCGGACCCGGACAACATCGAGGTGTTCCGGCAGTACGAGTCGTTCTACCGCCTCCTGGTCCGCGCCACGGACCCCGACCCGGCCCGCCGGTTCGCCTCCGCGCAGGAGATGACCGAGCAGCTGACGGGCGTCCTGCGGGAGGTCGTCTCCCTCCAGTCGGGCCGCGCCCGGCCCGCCCTCTCCACACTGTTCGGGCCCGAGCTGCGGGTCACGGACTCGGAGTTGTTCCCGAAGCTGAACGGTGAGGTGTCCCGGCTCGGGGCGAGGGTGGTGCGCAAGCGGCGCAACTCCGCGACGGCGGCGGCGCTGCCCGCCGTCCCCTCCCAGCCCCACGCCGCCCGGCTCGCCGCCGGGCCCGGAGGAGCCG
>KE354264.1 GCA_000415505.1 Streptomyces afghaniensis 772 | reverse complement strand
GCGTCGACCCGTCCGACCCCAACGCCGGTTTCCTGGCGGGCCTGATGACCTCCGCCCCGGCCGAACTGCTCGGCGCCCTCGCGGCCGCTCCGGCCCCGTCGATCGAGACGCGGCTGCGGCAGATCCGGGCCTGGCTGGAGACCGGCGATCCGGCCGCCGCGCTGGAGGCGCTGGCCAGACTGGAGGGGGAGCGGCCCGACGACTGGCGGGTGGTCTGGTACCGGGGCGTGGCCGCGCTGGTGACGGGCGACGACGAGGGTGCCGCACTCGCCTTCGACGCGATCTACGACGCCTTCCCCGGCGAGATCGCGCCCAAGCTGGCGCTGGGCCTGTGCGCGGAGGTACTGGGCCAGCTCGACAACGCCGCCGAGTACTACCGGCTGGTGTGGTCGACCGACCCGAGCTATGTGAGCGCCGCGTTCGGGCTGGCCCGCGTGCAGTTGGCGACGGGGGACCGGCGCAGCGCCGTACGGACGCTGGAGTCGGTCCCGGAGTCCTCCATCCACTACACGGCCGCGCGCGTGGCCGCCGTCCGGGCGCGGCTTCGGCAGCGCACGGCGACCGCGTCCGACGTACCGTTCCTGGAGGACCTCACGGCCGCAGCGGCGCAGGTCGAGGCCCTGGACGCCTACGGTCTGGATCCGGCGCGCCGCGAGCAGTTGTCGGCCGAAGTCCTCGGCTGCGCGCTGGACTGGGTACTCTCCGGGGGCCAGGGTTCCGCCCCTCCCGCCGCCGGAGGACGGACGCTGCTCGGCAGCGGCCTGGACGAGCGGGGCCTGCGTTTCGGCCTGGAGCGCTCGTACCGCACGCTGGCCCGGCTGGCGCGGGGCGGCGAGGAGAGGATCGACCTGGTGGAACGTGCCAATCGTTACCGCCCCCGGACGTGGGTGTAGTTGATGTCGCAGATGCCCCAGTTGTCCGCCTGCCCGAGTTGCGAGGAACCCCTCGAATCGGGTGACCGTTTCTGCGGCGCGTGCGGATACGACCTGTCCGCCGTGCCGGCACGGCCTCAGGACAACCCGACCATCACCATGAACGGCTCGGTGCCCGCGCAGGGCGCACCGGCCGGTGCGTATCCCGAGCCGCCGTCGGCGCCACCCGCCGGCGCGGCCTGGCCCGCCCCGGGACCGGACGCACCCCCGCCCCCCGGTGCCCCGCCGGCCGCGGGGGTCCGCTTCGACCATCCGCCCCAGGCCGAGGAGCACCCGGCCCCGCCCGGCGGCTACGCGCCACAGCCCGCGGAATATCCGGCACAGTCCGAGACCTACCAGGCACAGCAGCCCGACGAGTACCTCCTCCAGGCACCGGACCCACGGGTGTCCGCCGACCCGGCGGCGCAGGCCGCGGGCGCCGGCGGCAAGGTCTGCGTGGCCTGCCGGGCCGGCCGCGTGGACGACGACGGCTACTGCGAGAACTGCGGCCACGCCCAGCCGCGCGAACGGGACCACATGGAGCAGGAGTCCGGCCCGGTGGCCGCGGTCAGCGACCGCGGCCTGCGCCACCACCGCAACGAGGACGCGTTCGCCATCGGCAGCACTGCGCTGCCGGACGGCTCACCCGCCTCCGTGGCGATCGTCTGCGACGGCGTCTCCTCGGCGACCCGCCCCGACGACGCCTCGATGGCGGCGTCGAAGGCGGCGAGCGAGGCACTGCTGGCCGCCCTGCCGTGCGGCACGCACCCGCAGCAGGCGATGCACGACGCGATCATCGCCGCCTCGCGCGCGGTCAACTCACTGGCCGCGGAACCCGCCACGGCCCGCGAGCACGCCCCGCACCAGAACGCCCCCGCGTGCACCATCGTCGGCGCCGTCGTCACATCCGGCCTGCTGATCGTCGGCTGGGTCGGCGACAGCCGCGCCTACTGGGTCCCGGTCGACCGGAGCGCACCCCCCGCCCGGCTCACCGAGGACGACTCGTGGGCGGCGCAGATGGTCGCCGCGGGCCTGATGAGCGAGGCCGAGGCCTACGCCGACGAGCGCGCCCACGCGATCACCGGCTGGCTCGGCGCGGACGCCTACGAACTGGAACCGCACACCGCCGCGTTCAAGCCCGACCGGCCCGGCGTGGTCGTGGTCTGCACGGACGGCCTGTGGAACTACGCGGAGGCGGCCGACGAGATGGCCAGGGTCGTCCCGCTCGACGCAGCCGCGCATCCGCTGCACAGCGCCCGGGTGCTCGTCGGCCACGCCCTGGACGGCGGGGGCCACGACAACGTAACAGTGGCCCTCGTGCCGTTCCCGGCCGTCTCCCAGGGGGCAGGATCGGCCTGAGGCCGCGTTACGGGGGCGGCTCAGCGGACCGGAGGGGACCGGTCCGCCTACCGTCATCACCCCGCTCCGGTGGGGGCTTTCGAGGGGGATCGAAGCAGGCATGGCCAATTTCTCGAAGTCGAACGTGCCCCAGTTCTCGGTGGACGTGTATCAGAACGAGTACCTGCCGGAGGGCGCCGGCGAGGTCAACGCCATCGTCACGGTGACGGCGACCGGCGGCGGCACGATCGGCAGCGCGGTCTCGGCACCCCACCTCTTCTCGCCCGGCCAGAGCCCGTCCGCCGCCGTGGCGATCATGGTCGACTGCTCCGGGTCGATGGACTACCCGGCGACCAAGATGCGCAACGCCCGCGACGCCACGGCCGCCGCGATCGACACCCTGCGCGACGGCGTGCACTTCGCCGTGATCGGCGGCACGCACGTGGCCAAGGAGGTCTACCCGGGCGGCGGGAACCTCGCGGTCGCCGACGCCACCACCCGCGAGCAGGCCAAACGGGCGCTGCGCTCGCTCAGCGCGGGCGGCGGCACGGCCATCGGCACCTGGCTGAAACTGGCCGACCGCCTGCTGTCCTCCGCGGACGTCGCCATCCGGCACGGCATCCTGCTCACCGACGGCCGCAACGAACACGAGTCGCCCCAGGACCTGAAGGCCGCGCTCGACGCGTGCGCGGGGCGCTTCACCTGTGACGCGCGCGGCGTGGGCACCGACTGGGAAGTGAAAGAAGTCACAGGGATCGCCTCCGCCCTGCTCGGCACCGCCGACATCGTCGCCGATCCGGCCGGGCTCGCCGCCGACTTCACGCAGATGATGGAGACGGCGATGGGCAAGGAGGTCGCGGACGTCTCCCTGCGGCTGTGGACCCCGGTCGACACCACTGTGAAGTTCGTCAAGCAGGTCGCGCCCACGGTCGAGGAACTGACCGGCCGGCGCACCGAGGCGGGCCCCCGGGCGGGCGACTACCCCCTGGGTTCCTGGGGTGACGAGTCCCGTGACTACCACGTCTGCGTCGAGGTCCCGGCCGCGAACATCGGGCAGGAGATGCTGGCGGCCCGGATCTCGCTGGTCATTCCGCAGCCCGACGGCACCGTCCAGAACCTCGGCGCGCAGGGCCTGGTCCGTGCCGTGTGGACGGACGACATGGTCGCCTCGACGTCGATCAACCCTCAGGTCGCCCACTACACCGGGCAGGCGGAACTGGCGCAAGTCATCCAACAAGGGCTGGATCTCCGTAAGTCGGGAGATATGGACGGAGCAACGGCCAAACTGGGCCGGGCTGTTCAGCTCGCGAGTGCCTCCGGGAACGCCGATACTGCGAAACTGCTTGCGAAGGTGGTGGACGTGGTCGATGCCGCGACCGGTACTGTGCGACTGAAGGCGAAGGTCGAAGAGGCCGACGAGATGACGCTCGAGACCCGGTCCACCAAGACCGTTCGCGTGAAGAAGTGACCTAGAAGAGATCGAAGGAGGGACGCGCCGACATGCCGACCTGCCCGAACGGACACCAGTCGGGTTCCGACGACTGGTGCGAGGTCTGCGGTCACCGCATGGCGGGTGCCGTGCCTCCGCCTCCTCCCCCGCCGCCCCCGCCCGGCGGCTACGGCTTCCCGCCCCCGGCCGGCCCCGGGGCCCTGGCGGCCCTCCGGCGGCCCCGGTGCCCTCCGGTGGCGTCCTCCGCACCTGTCCGCCGTACCGAACGCCGAGCCGGAGCTCTGCCCGCAGTGCCGTAGCCCCGTCGAGGGCGGCGCGCCGTTCTGCGAGGAGTGCCGGTGGAACTTCCTGACGAACACGGCGACTTCGTACACCCCCGCCGCACCGCCCCCGCCGCCGCCCGGCCCGGGCGTGCGCTTCCAGCCGCCGGGCCAGCCCGGTCAGTCCGGTCCTCCTGGCCCTCCCGGCCCGCCCGGTCCGTCGTACGGCGGCGGTGACTCGTACGAGTACCAGGGCTCCCGCCCGTCGCAGGTGAACCGCCCGGCCGAGCCGATCCCGCGTTCGGCAGCGACCCCTCGGGCCACCCCGGCCCCGGCGGCCGTCCCGGTCCTG
>KE354263.1 GCA_000415505.1 Streptomyces afghaniensis 772 | reverse complement strand
CGCTGCCAACGGCTGGGGCCGGCGGGAGTCGCGATCGGCTCCGCGCCGTACGCCACTTCGATCGATCGCCACCGCGGCGTGTACCGGTGAACTCGTGAACGCAGGCAAGTCGTCACCGCGGCTGGGCGCATGACGTGGCCTGAAGGTCGACTCCTGGGCGGCTGTTCCTGCCGGCGGCAGCAGTGGCGAACTGCGGGTCGTGGACGCGCACAGTGGTGCGCTGCTCGCCAACCACGTGGTCGCCGGAGAGAACAGTTTCGTCAACGACGTCCTGCTCACCCGCGACGCCGCCTGGTTCTCCGAGTCGTTCAGCGCGCGGCT
>KE354262.1 GCA_000415505.1 Streptomyces afghaniensis 772 | reverse complement strand
GGGTGCGTGGGCAGGACCACACTGACACGCTCACCACTCGGAGCAACCTTGCCTACTGCGGGGGGAGGGCAGGGGATGCGGCCGGTGCCGCCGCGGCCTTCGAGCAGCTCCTCGCATATCAGGAGCGCGTGCTGGGGCCCGACCACCCCGACACTTTCACCACTCGATCCAACATCGCCCGCTGGCGGGGGAGGCGGGGGATGCGGCTGGGTGCAGACCGTTGCGACTCGAAGAACTCCTCGTGGAACCTGGTAGCGGGTGCTGGGGCAGGACCACACTGACACGCTCACCACTCGGAGCAACCTTGCCTACTGGCGGGCGGGAGGCAGGGGATGCGGCCAGCGCAGTCGCCGT
>KE354261.1 GCA_000415505.1 Streptomyces afghaniensis 772 | reverse complement strand
CCGGGGCGGGCCCAGACGGCCAGGGCGCGGCGCAGCAGGGCCGAGTCGCCGGTGAGATCGCCGCGCGCCGGCCACACCGAGAAGTCGGTGCGCGCCGAGCCGCGCCACGCGGTGGGGGAGACCCGGGTCAGCTTCGCCGGGTCCAGGGCGGCCTGGGCGGCCGGGTTGCGCGCATACGGCGGTGCGGCGGCGCCGTCGGGGCCCCAGCCGTCGCCGGGCAGACCCAGCAGCGCCCCGCACACCAGCAGCGCCGCCCCGGCGGCCAGCGCGGCCTTCAGGTGCTGGCGGCGCCGCATCAGGTCGGTGGGGCGGGCCTGCAGCGAGCAGGGGTCGAACTCGGGGGAGTCGAGCAGCCCGTACTGCGCGGGGATCCCGTCGGCCTCCAGCAGCGCGCCGTCCGCGTCGGCGACGCCCGCGGCCGTGAGCACATTGCGCACGCCGTCGTCCGTCAGCCGCTCCAGGCCGCGCAGCGCGTAGGCGGCCCGGGCCGGTCCGGACAGGGTGGACAGCCGCTGGTCCAGGGCGAGTTCGTCGGCGCCGCCGGAGCGCGGGAACAGCTTCAGGCCCCACACCTGCGGCAGCACCGGCGGCAGCTGGGACCGCCTGGGCCATGCCTTGCGCTTCAGCGGCAGCCCCGCCTCCAGTGCCGTACGCAGCACCTGGAGACGGACCAGGGCGTAGCCCGGGTCGCCGTCCCGGCCGGTCGACTGGCGGGGATGACCGGTGCCGGTGTGCGGTTGCGGGGGAGTGCCCGCTGGGTGAGGGCGTGTGCGGTGAGGACGCGCCTGCTGCGGCCCAGGCCCGGCGGCAGCACCAGATAGGCGAGCCGCACGAGCCGCGGATAGTGCTCGACGAGCGCGGCCTCGGCCTGCTCGACATCGACGACCGGGCCGGCGGGGGAAGGGGGCGCGGGGCGCTGGGCGACATCCTGTGACTGCACGTTCAGCAGAACGAGCGAATCGGGGGATGGTCACCTGACAGCGGGGGCGTCACGCCCCCGGCGACTCCTCGGGCTCCACGAGCAGCCGGGCGTAGTTCGCCATCGACCGCTGGTAGCGCGGCAGATGCGGGGCCAGGGCTCCGAGGGCCAGCGACAGCGCCTCGCGGTCGCGGCCCAGGCTGGACAGGCACAGCGCGAGCGTCGCGCGTACGGGGTCGTCCAGCTCGTCGGACGGGGCGTCCAGCTCCGCTTCGAGCAGCTTGACGCCCTCTGCCGCCTGCCCGGTGTTCCGCAGCGAACTGGCCAGCTGGATCTTCGTCCGTCGGACCTTGTAGGGGCTGACGTCGGCGAGGCCGAGCTCCAGCGCCTCCCGGTAGAGCGGGACGGCCTTGTCCGAGTGGCCTGTGGAGTCCCAGGCGCAGGCCTGCTCGAACGGCCCGAGCGGGCTGCCCTCCGGCAGCTCGGCGACGAGGGCGTCGACGGCGGCCCGGAAGCGGGCCTCGTCCTGCTCGGTTTCGGCGTAGTCGTCGAACCGGTCCCACAGGGCGGCCACGCGATCTTCCCAGTCCTGGTTCACCCGGACACACTCGCACGGGAGTGCCTACGCTGACACCCGAATTTGAGCGCTGTGCCCGCCACAGCCGTATCGAAGGCGAGAGCCTCTTGCCGGGGCTCCGTGCGGCATGCGTCCGGACCGTGCCGTGACAAGGACCGGAGGAACAGATGAGGGTGACCCGACCGATGCTCGCGCTGAGCGGCGCGGTGGCGATACTGGCGCTGGCCGGCTGCGGATCCGGCGGCAAGGACGAGGCGGCCGTGCCGGAGGCCGTGACCGGCAGCCTGGAGCACATCGCGGCAGAGGCCAAGTGCAAGCCGAACATGCAGACCGACGCCGACGAGATCCGCCAGGCCCTCTGCAAGAAGGGCAAGGAGAAGTACGTCCTCGCGACCTTCGCCACCGACCGTGGGCAGCGCGAATGGCTGAACAGCGCCAAGGACTACGGCGGCTACTACCTCGTCGGCCGCAAGTGGGTCGCCGTCGGCCAGGAGAAGACGGTCACGGCGCTTCAGGGGGCCCTCGGCGGAACCATGGAGGAGGGCTCCGAGCACATGAACCCCGGCGGCAGCCACAACAAGGGCGGCCACGACGGCGGCAGCAGCCATCACGGCTGACCACGCGGGCGGCAACCGCAAGCGAAAGCCGGCGGTGGGAAATCCCACCGCCGGCTTTCTGCTGTTCTTACCGCGTGAGGACTACTGGCAGTCCTCGCCGTTGTTGATGCACTGGACCATCTCGTTCATCACGTTGTCGTCGAAGAAGTTGATGAAGTCGTTGTGGTCGGTGATCGGCTTGTGCAGCTGCTCCGGGAAGGAGTCCACCGCGAAGGCGTTCTGCACCTGCCCGTTGTTGATCTGCGGCGCCTGGACGTCGTAGACCAGTCGGACCTGGAGCTGGGGGATGGCCTTGAAGCCGTTCGAGCAGCTGCCGTCCGCCTCCACGAAGTCCACGTGGGTGCGGTGGTTGGCGCTGTCGATGTTCTGGCCGTCCCAGCAGCTCTGGAAGTTGGACGTCCGCACCACGCTGCTGCCCTCGGGGCAGATCGGGTACTTGTCCGTCACCTGCCGGTCCTCGAAGCCGGTGCAGCTCCAGGAGGTGTTGGCGTTGTTCAGGCCGTTGGTGAAGGACTTGGCGTCACCCGTGATGATGCGCAGGGCCTTCGGCATCGCGACGACGTCGCTCGTCCGGTTGCCGACGAACTTCAGCTGCGCCTCGGCCGGCTCGACGATCTTGCCGACGTTGCCGTCCTGACCGCCGCCGGGCTGGCCCTGGTCGATGTCCTGCGTACCGTCCTGGATCCGGATCACCGGCCAGAAGTACGTCGACTTGTCGCCCTGGTTCTGGCAGGTCGTCTCGCCATTGGCCAGGTCTTCGTCGCTCGCGAAGGCGTTGTTGTTCTGGTTGCCGACGTAGTCGTGCTGGTGCTGCGCACCGTTGGAGACACCCGGCGCCACGATCACGTTGTCCGAGTTGCGGTTCTCGTTCTCGTTGGTACCGCAGTTCGTGGTGAAGGTGCCGGTGGAACCACCGTCGCCGTTCGCCGCGAGGCCGTTCGGCAGGTTGCGGGAGTTCGGCTGGACGTCCTCGATGTTGATGAAGTCGTCGGCCACCGGGCCGTTGCCGGCCTGACCGCCGTTGCCGCCCTGACCCTGGTCCTGGCCGTTGTCGCCGCCCTGGTCCTGACCGCCGTCCTGGTTCTGACCGCCGTCCTGGTTCTGGTCCTGGCCGTCCTGGTTCTGGCCGTCGTTGTTCTGACCGTCCCCGGCCTGGCCGTCGTTGGTGTTCGCGTCGGCGGCCATGCCCTTGCACTCGGCCATCTGGGCGAGGTTGTCCGGCGCCTGTCCGCCCACCCGCCGGATGTTGATGCCGATCCGGTCGATGGCCGCGGTCCGCTTCGACTTCAGCGGGCCGAGGATGGCGTTGTTGACGAAGCCCGGGTCACCGGCCTGGGCCTGGCGCGTGGAGGCGAGCCGGGTGTAGGCCTCGCTGATCTGCTTGTCGAGGTTCGCCAGCTCCTTGTCCACCCCCTGGCGCGCACCGTCCGGCACATCGGTCAGCTGCTGACCGACGTCCGGGCACTGGATCGTGGCGACCTGTGCGCCCGCGGACTTGGTCTGGTTCGCCGAGTTCTCCTCGTGCGCCGAGGCGTAGAAGTTTGCCCAGATCAGCCCGCCCCCACCGAGCGCTAGGGCCGCCGATGCGGCTATGGCCTTGGTGGCCATCGGCGTCCGGCGTTTTCTTGTGTTGCGTCCCATGGAACTCCTCTGACTTCCTTTTTCGGGGGCATCGAGGCGCCCGACAGGAGTGAAGCGGCGCCCTTCCATACGGAGGCCGTCCCAGGGGTGTTCAGATGTCTCGGAAATTGATGCGAGATTCGTGAGGGAGCTGTGTGCTCAACAGCCCCACAGGCACCGGGAGTTGTTGATCACCGACCGTGGGTGAATCAGCAGGTCCGATATCACCGGCCGTGGTCGAGATACGCGAGAACCGCCAGCACGCGCCGGTTGTCGTCGTCCGAGACCTCCAGTCCCAGTTTGGCGAAGATGTTCGCGGTGTGCTTGGCGATCGCCCGTTCCGTCACCACCAGCCGGCCCGCGATCGCCGCGTTGGTCCGGCCCTGCGCCATCAGCTCCAGCACCTCCCGCTCCCGGGGCGTCAGCCGGGCCAGCGGACGGTCGTCGCCCGACTGCCGCGCCAGCAGCTGCTGGATGACCTGTGGATCCATCGCCGTACCACCGGCGGCGACCCGCCGCACCGCGTCCACGAACTGCTCGGCGTCGAACACCCGGTCCTTCAGGAGGTATCCGACGCCGCCGCTGCCGTCGGCCAGCAGCTCCCGTGCGTACAGCTGCTCCACGTGCTGCGAGAGCACCAGCACCGGCAGCCCGGGCCGCTTCCTGCGGGCGTCCAGCGCGCACTGCAGCCCCTCGTCGGTGTGCGTGGGCGGCAGGCGTACGTCGACCACGGCGACGTCCGGCTCCAGCTCGGCCAGCGCGGCGGCCAGTTCGGGACCGGACTCGACGGCCGCCGCGATCTCGAAGTCGTGCGCCTGGAGCAGCCGGACGAGTCCGTCGCGCAGCAGGAAGAGGTCTTCGGCTAGGACAACGCGCAAGGGATCTCCATGGTGACCATGGTGGGACCGCCCGCGGGACTGCCGACGGCCAGGACGCCGTCGAATGTACCCAGTCGCCGCTCGACCCCGGCCAGCCCCGATCCGGCCCCGATCACCGCACCTCCCTTGCCGTTGTCGGTGACGGTCACCCGCAGATGGCCGTCCGCGTGGTGCAGGTCCACCCAGATCCGGTCGGCGCCGGAGTGCTTCACGGCGTTGGTGAGCACCTCGCTCACGGCGAAGTACGCGGCCGACTCCACGGGCGCCTCCGCCCGCCCGGGCAGGTCCACGTTCACCTCGGTGGCCACCGGCAGCCGCAGCGCCAGCGCCCGTACGGCGTCGCCCAGTCCGCGCTCGGCCAGGACCGGCGGATGGATGCCGCGCACCAGCTCGCGCAGTTCGGACAGCGCCTCGACCGAGGACCTGCGGGCCTGCGCGATCAGCTCCCTGGCCTTGGCCGGGTCCTTGTCGAGGAGCGCCTCGATGGTGCCGAGGTCCATGCCGACCGCGACCAGCCGGGCCTGCGCCCCGTCGTGCAGGTCCCGTTCGATGCGCCGCAGTTCGGCGGCCGAGGTGTCGACGGCATCGCGCCGCGTCTCGGTCAGGACCCGCACCCGCTCGGCCAGTTCGCGCTGGCCCGAGCCCAGGACGGCCTGGGTCAGCCGGAAGTGGACGTCCAGCAGCAGCGGCGTGAGGAAGCGCGCGGAGAAGAGGATGACCAGACCCAGGGCGGCGGCACCGAACGCCGACAGCTGCCCGGTGACCTCGACGAACCCGTACCAGTACCCCTCGGGAAAGACCCGCCACAGCCCGGCCGCGAGCGCGAACCCCTCCAGCGGGTACAGCCACAGCGCGGCCGGCAGCAGCGCGGTGAGGAACCCCGCCGTCATGTCGGCCGGCAGCCACATCAGGTCCCGCCAGGTCGCAGGGTCACGCAGCATCCCGAAGGTGCGCGACCACGGATTGGCGTCCCTCGGCAGCGGCCGGTACGCCGGAGGTATCCGCACCCCGCCCCACTCCGCCGCGAGCACCCGCCGCCAGTTCGCGAACGCCCGCACCCCCTGCAGTACGTACGGCGTCGTGACGAGCCCGATCCCGATCGGGATGAGCGCCATGGACACCAGGGACAGGGTGAAGCACAGCACCGCCCCCGGCAGGGAGACGAGGGCGACCCCCAGCCCCCGCACCGCGGCGAGTGCGAGGCTCCGCCCCTTCGTACGCCCGTTGCCGCTCTTCGTGTCGATGGTCATGGCGTCAGTCTCGCCGAGCGGGGGTGCGGGGTCACTGGGGCGGAACACCCGGTCACGGGGTGGTGCTACGTACACCTCCGCCGGCTGCGAGCACCTTGGCCTCCACCTCCGGGTCCAGGCCCGAGCGCGGCCGGTCCGGGCGCTGTGGCGCAGCGCCGCCGATGTCCTGGAGCCACTGCCAGGTGTCGGCCACGGTCTCCTCGACGGGCCGGCAGCTCAGCCCCGCCGCGACCGCACGTGAGACGCCCCTGTTGTGCAGGGCGTCGTGCAGGTCGCTGCCCGGAGGCACCCACACCGGCAGCTCGGTCCACGGCTGGATGCCCGCCTGGAGGATCACCTCCGGTTCGGTCCACCGGAGTTCGGCCGCGCCGCCGGTGACCGTCACGCAGGTGTCCAGCAGCTCGCCCATCGTGGTGTGCCCCTGCGGACTGGCCACGTTGTACGGCCCGCTCAGCTCCCGTTCCGCCGCGTGCAGCAGCCACTCGGCCAGGTCACGGACGTCCAGGTACTGGAGGGGCAGGTCACGCGGGCCGGGCGCCAGCACCGGACCGCCGCGCGCCGTGCGGGCCAGCCACCAGGGCAGCCGGCCGATGTTCTCGTACGGGCCGAGGATCAGCCCGGACCGGGCGAGCACCGAACGGTCCTCGCCGAAGGCGTCCAGCACGGCCAGTTCACCACCGAGCTTGTCCTGTGCGTACGCGGTCTGCTCCGCGTCGGCCGAGGCGCCCTCCACCAGCGGCGCGTCCTCGGCGTACCCGGCGGGCCGGGCCGACGCGTACACCGAGCAGCTCGACACGTACACGTACCGGCGGGCGCGGCCCCGCAGCAGCCGCGCCGCGTCCCGGACCGCCCGGGGCGCCGCCGACCAGGTGTCGACGACGACGTCCCACTCGCCCGGGTCCTCGGCGAGGGCGGCCAGACCACCGGGCGTGGTGCGGTCGCCGAGCAGCGACCGCACACCCGGCGGCGCCTCGTGCCGCCCCCGGTGGAAGACGGTCACCTCCCAGCCCCGCCGCAGGGCCGCCTCCACGACGGCCCGGCCCACGAACTCCGTACCACCCAGCATCAGAAGTCTCATGCCGTCGACTCTGCCCGCCGGGGCGGCGGAACGGAACGCCCGTCTGCCGTCAGCAGACTGGCGGACAGCAGCGGCTCAGTGACCCACTGGAGGCACGTACTTGTAGCCGACCCGCCGCACCGTGCGGATCGTGTCGCGGTGCTCGGCACCCAGCTTGCGGCGCAGGCGGGCGATGTGGACGTCGACCGTACGGCCGTCGCCGACGTGCCCGTAGCCCCACACCGTGCCGACCAGCTGGTCGCGGGTGTGCACCCGGCCCGGGTGCGCCACCAGGTGGGCCAGCAGCTCGAACTCCAGATACGTGAGGTCGAGCGGCCGCCCGGCCACCTCGGCGGTGCGCTGCACGGTGTCGACCCGGATCGGCGGCTCGCCACCCGGCTCGGAGACTGCGGGACTTGCGGGGCTTTCAAGGCCTGTGGGCACTGCGGGGCCGGCGGTCTCGGGCCGGTCCGGCACCGCCACCGGGAACGGCGGCTGCTGATCGGCCGGGACGAGCACCAGATAGCCGATCATCGGCGGCTGCCCGGGGAGCGTGGGCAGGGTGTGCTGCGGCGCAGGCAGCCAGGTGGCTCCCGGAGGCAGCAGATCCGCGACCGTCACCACCTCGTCCCGGTCGACGGCACGCAACCGGTGCCGGGGCCCGGTGGCCGACGGGGCGTTGAAGGGGGCGGCGGTGGACAGGGAACGAGTGGTCGCCATGAGAGGTCAGCTCTTTCGCGCGAGGAGTTCGTCGGGGAGTTCGACGGCCGCGAGTTCGTGGTCGGGCTCGCCGAGGACGTACGCGGTTCGCGCTGGCCGAAGGCCGGGGGTACGGCTTTAGAGGGCCGGCGCGTTCGTCGCGCGGCAACACACCCGGTCGAAGTCGTGGTGCTGACGGGACGGCCAGAAGGGCTCGAGGTCATGGCGACCCGTCGCGGTGTACTTCTGGTAGCTGGCCATGGGGCCATTGAAGCAGACCGGTGCCGGGTGCCGGGACCCTCCTCTCACAGCTTGGACACCGGCCGGGAGGCGGACGGCCCGCCCGGCGTCTCATCCCACCAGGCGTTTGCGCCACTCCAGGGGCGTGACGTCGATCGCCTTGCCCGGGTCGCCGTCCCACTGCGCGGACAGCCCGGCCGCGGTCAGCGCCGCCACGACCTGGTGTCCGACGGCCTTCGTGGTCTCCTCGGAGTCGTCGAACCCGCCGTAGTAAAGCGACAGGCCGTGGCCCTGCGCCGCGCCGCGGGTGCCCTGGTGGTGGAAGAAGACGAACCCGCGCACCCCCGGCTTGCCGTCCGCCTCCGCGCCGATCTCCGACATGCCGCAGCCGCGGCAGCAGGTGAAGTCCTCCCGGGCGACGATGCCGTCGTCCTCCAGGGCCGCGAAAGCCCGCTCCAGCCGGTCCGGACCGGTCGGCCCGGCCCACTTCTCCTGCTCCGCCAGCCGCTCCAGCCACAGACTCTCGACCAGCTCGCGGGCCTGCTCCCGGGAAACGGGAGCGGTCTCCTCGCCGTCGTCCATCAGGTACACCGTCTCCCGGATCATCGCCTCGATGCCCAGATAGCCGTCCTGGAGCATGTCGCGGACATACTCCTCGGCCCGCGCGGCCACCTCGGGCGCGAGGGCGGGAGCCTCCTCGGGCAGCCCGAACTCCTCGCGCTCCCAGGTGACTGAGGCGTCCCAGCCGTCCTCCTGCCGCGCCCAGCGCACCATCACGTCGGCGACGAGACCCGGGTCGCTCACCCGGGCCACCCACATGTGGGGGACGCGGCCCGTGCGGTGCTGGAGGTCGTACGCCCCGTCCGCGTCGCGTGCCGTCTGGATGAAGACCAGCGGCCGGTCCGGTATCCGCTGCACCACGAGGAAGTGGTCGTCGTCCCCGCCGATCCGCTCCACCAGCCCGCGCAGTTGCCGCGCCGCGATCCGCGCGTACGTCTGCCCGCTCTCCGTCTTCACCTTGATGGCAAGGCCCCCGTCGATCTCCATGCCCTCACGATGACACGGCCCACTGACAACGCGAGGGGGCGCCCACCGCGAACGGTGAGCGCCCCCAGGAGCCTTGCGGGCGGATCAGACCTGGCCGGCCTTCTCCAGCGCCGAGCAGCAGGTGTCGACGAGCAGGCGGGTCACCACGTACGGGTCGACGTTGGCGTTCGGGCGGCGGTCCTCGATGTAGCCCTTGCCGTCCTTCTCGACCTGCCACGGGATACGGACCGAGGCACCGCGGTTGGAGACGCCGTAGGAGTACTCGTTCCACGGGGCGGTCTCGTGCAGACCGGTCAGGCGGTCGTCGATGCCGGCGCCGTAGTTCTTGACGTGGTCGAGCGGCTTGGAGCCCTCACCGAGCGACTCGGCCGCGGTGATGATCGCGTCGTAGGACTCGCGCATCGCCTTGGTGGAGAAGTTGGTGTGCGCACCGGCGCCGTTCCAGTCGCCCTTCACCGGCTTCGGGTCGAGCGTGGCGGCGACGTCGAAGTCCTCGGCGGTGCGGTAGAGCAGCCAGCGGGCCACCCACAGCTGGTCGGAGACCTCCAGCGGGGCCAGCGGGCCGACCTGGAACTCCCACTGGCCGGGCATGACCTCGGCGTTGATGCCGGAGATGCCCAGGCCCGCCTTCAGGCAGTTGTCCAGGTGCGCCTCGACGACGTCACGGCCGAAGATCTCGTCGGCGCCGACACCGCAGTAGTAGCCGCCCTGCGGGGCCGGGAAGCCGCCCTTGGGGAAGCCGAGCGGGTAGCCGTCCTTGAAGAAGGTGTACTCCTGCTCGATGCCGAAGATCGGCTCCTGGGCCGCGAACTTCTCCTCGACCTCGGCCAGCGCGGCACGCGTGTTGCTGGCGTGCGGGGTGAGGTCGATGTTCAGGACCTCGCACAGTACGAGGATGTCGTCGCCGCCGCGGATCGGGTCCGGGCAGGTGAAGACCGGCTTGAGGACACAGTCCGAGGCGTGGCCCTCGGCCTGGTTGGTGGAGGACCCGTCGAAGCCCCAGATCGGCAGCGCGTCGAGACCGGCGGGGGAGCCCGCGATGATCTTGGTCTTGGAACGCAGCTTGGCCGTCGGCTCGGTGCCGTCGATCCAGATGTACTCAGCCTTGAAGGTCACGGGCCACATCCTTCGGGGGTGTGTCTGGGCGCGTATCGCGGGTGCTTGCGGCGCTGCGGCACTGGGGCGCCGCTCAATGCCCGGCAGCCTGTCAACAGGCGATTTCCCGGCCATTGCTCGAATGTGAACCCCGTGTTACCTGGTGCCGCTGTGCCGCACCTCACGGTGTGAGGGGCGTTTGCCCGCGGGGGAGGAGCCGGTCACCGGCTTCCCTCCGTCAAGCCGGTGACCGGCGCCGCGTGTCCCACAGCGCGCCGGTCCTGCCGCTCCTGGCCGGGAGCGGCAGGACCGCTGACACGTACGAGGAGGCGGCCGAGGGGTGGGCCGCCGCCTCAGTGACTCACTTGTCCTCGTCCGTCCGGCGTCACCCCACCTTCTCGATCACGGCCCGGCGGATCAGGAACTTGCCGGGCTCACGGACTTGTTCGAAAGCCGCGTTGTTCAGCAGCACACAGCTGCCGGAGACCGAAGTGACCTCCACCGTCGTGGACTTGTTGTTGTCCAGGTTGGTGACCTTCAGCTTCGTGCCGGCCGGGAACTGGTTGCTGGACGCGGCGGGCGCACCGCCCTCGCCGGAGAGCGTGACGGTGGAGCCGTTGCACACCTGCTGCCCGGAGGCGGCAGCGCCACCACCGGGGTTCGCCGCGGGGGCGGACTGAGCCGGCTGTGCGGGCTGCGCGGACTGACCGGGCTGCGTGGCCTGGGAGTCCTGAGCCGACTCCCCCACCACGCACCCCGACGCCTCCTGCTTCCGCTTGATCTCCGCGACGACCGCCTCGCGGTTGGCGATCCGCGCCTCGGACTGCGCGTCCGGGTTGGCCCGCTGATCCGCGATGAACTTCTGGTTGTTGCCGAGGGCGGTGGCGAGGCCCTGGCAGACCGCCGACTCCGCCGCCGACTTGGGGGCCTGCGCGGCGTTCGACGTGCTCGCCATGACGAAGGCCCCGCCTCCCGCCACGGTCGCCGCGCTCACCAGCAGCGCGATCTTCTTCTTCGTACCGAGCGTTCTCCTACGCGACATGCGCGCCTCCTGAAGAGATAGGGGAGCGTACGCCGCTATGTACGAGATACCGAACGAGGTTACTCAGCGGTTACAGGAGTCACTGAAGTAACCTCCGTCACACAAGAAGGAGATCTCCAGGGGCCTCTAACGGGACAGAGCGTCCCGTACGGCCTCGTCGGTGCGCCCGACCACCGCCGTACCGTCGTCCGCCGTGATGATCGGCCGCTGGATCAGCTTGGGATGCTCGGCGAGGGCCTTGATCCACTGCTCCCGCGAACCCGCGTCCCGTGCCCACTCCTTGACGCCGAGTTCCTTGGCGGCGTCCTCCTGGGTGCGGGTGATGTCCCAGGGCTCCAGCCCGAGCCGGTCCAGCACGCCCCGGATCTCGTCCTCGCTCGGCACGTCCTCCAGGTAGCGGCGGACGGTGTAGTCGGCGCCTTCGGCGTCGAGCAGCTTCACGGCACTGCGGCACTTCGAACAGGCCGGGTTGATCCAGATCTCCATGGGCCTACGGTACGCCCTCGTGACATCGGGGAGAGTGGGCTCAAAACCCGTTCTCCACTTGTGTCACCACACCCCCGAAAGCCCTTGTGGCCAGGGCCTTTTGTCAGTGGTGGGCAGTAGAATAGAAGCAGTGTTCGAGGGTGGCGCCGGGATCGCCGAGGACTCCGGAGTGCCGCCCTCACCGCGACAGGAGGATGCCTGTGCCCGCTGCCGCACTCAAGCCGAAGCCGCTGCCCACCCAGTCCACCGCGAAGCGCCCCGTCCTGCTCGACCTGCCCTACGCGCCCCTGGAGAAGCGGCCGCTGCCGCCGGGCCGGCCGCGCGAGTGGTACGTCATGCACAACCGTCGCCTCAAGGCGATGCGCCTCGCCATCGCCCTGCTCGACTCCGGCGTCCACACGCCGAACCAGGCCCGCAACGAGACCATCCGCGACACGGCGGAACTGATCGGCGTCCACCCGCCGTCGGACACGACGTGCCACATGGTGAGGGCGTTCATGCGCTACTCGCGCTGAGCCGCCTGACCTGAACAGAGCCGAACTGAGCGCCGGGTGCCCGTTCGCCAGGGCACCCGGCGTCGGAGTTCTCAAACGTCCTGCCCCGCCGCCAGCTCCTTCTCCAGCGGCGTCCGGAAGCGCGGCGTGATCCTGGTCGTCCCCACCCACCCGCTCAGCCGCTCCGCTTCCTTCTCGATCGCCGCGAGCGCCTCCCGGCCCACCCCCTCCTCGTCGAGGATCCGCCAGACGATCTCCCCGCCGGGCCGCTGGGCCCACCCGCCGACCACGCGTCCGTTCCACCACACCGTCGGCCCGACGTTCCCACTGCCGTCGAACAGCCGGGGCCGCAGCTCCGGCGCGAGATACCAGTCGCGCTGCTGCCACCCCATCGCCGTCGGGTCGAGGCCGGGCAGCAGCGCCGCCCAGGGCTCGCCGGGCTCGGCCACCTCGTCGAGGTCGCCGTCGGTCACCCAACCGGTGCCCTCGTCCAGCGACACCGGCCGTGCCCCGATCGCGGCCAGTGCCGCACGGACCTCCGTCACGCGCCACCCCGTCCACCACTTCAGATCGGCCTCGGTCGCCGGACCGCACGCGGCGAGCCACCGCCCCAGCAGCTCCGCCTGCGCCTGCGCCGGGTCCAGATCGGGATGCTCGGGCGCGACGGCCCAGCGGAACTGGCTGGATGTCCAGGAGCCGAGAGGCCGCCCGCGTACGACCTTCCCCTCGACGCCGAGCACCCTCAGCAGCCGGGTCGAGACCGTGTGCAGGCCCTCGTACTTCTTGCCGGCCGCGTACACGAACTGCGCCCGCAGCCGCGGCTCGTCCTGGGCGAGTTCAGCGGCCGTGGCCTGCCCGCGCCGGGTGAGCGCCGCCAGCGCCGACTCCTCGACCTCCGTCAGCCACGCCGCGTCCGGCGCCCCGGCCGCCGCCATGTCGCTGAGCAGCTTGGCCCGCTCCCGGGCGGCGACCGTCAGGCCGGTCGAGGCGTGCACGACGGCCGTCAGGGCCGTGGGGAACACGAACACCGTGTGGCGCATGCCGTGCATCCGCACCAGGGAACGGTCGTCGTACAGGGCGCGCCCGGTCTCCGCCACCGTCTTCGCGGGGTCCGCGAGCCGTGCGCCCACGGCCAGGTACACTGTCGCCGGGTCCGTGCCGTGCAGGGCGACGAGCGAACCGGCGACCTCCTCGGGCGTCCCCGCCCGCGCCTGCCCGGCCAGCCGCTGCCGCAGCGCGAGCCGGGCCCGCCGCTCCGCCACCCCGATGTACCGCTGCGCCTCGCCCATACCGGCCTCCACTCGTTGTGCCCGTCCCACTCCCACTGCATCTTGGCGAACACCACTGACAGTCGACCGTCCGCGGCCCGGCTCAGGCGTACCGCTCCAACAGGCCCGCCACATACGCCTCCAGCCGCCCGCCCAGCACCTGGGGCGTCAGATCCGTCCGGCCCAGCTCCCGCCACGGGCCCGCCAGCTTCGCCGCGTCGGGGGCGTAGGCCAGGGCGTCGAGCAGCCGCCAGTACAGGTGGTCCGGGCCGTCGGCGAGCCGGTGGCCGCCGTGCGCCTCATAGCGCTCCCGGAAACCGAGGCCGTACTCCGGGCCGTGCAGCAGCGCGAGGGCCGTCGAGCAGTGGGCGACGTCCAGGTCGGCGGGGCCCCACGAGGTCTCCACCCAGTCGACGACACCGCTGATCCGCAGGCCGGCCCCCGAGCCGGTGAACAGCACGTTCCCCGGGTGGAAGTCGCGGTGCAGGAAGCAGCCCTCGTACGGCGGCGGGTCGCGGCGGATCACGTCCACCGCTCGTTCCCACATCGCACCCTCGGGTGCGAGCACCCGATCCGGGGACGTCCACGCCTGGTAAGGCCGCGGGCGCTCCTCGGGGACGACCCGGTGGATCCGGGCCAGCTGGGCCGCCAGCAGGTCCACCCGCGGGTCCAGGTCGTCCTCCTCGTCCACCCGGACCCGGCCCGGCAGCACGGACATCAGCAGGGACGGATGGTCGCACTGCTCGGCGGTCGCGTCCACGCCGGTCAGCTCGGGCGCCGGCACGCCCTCCTGCCCGGTCAGCAGCGTGAGCACCTCCGCCTCGCGGGCGAGCAGCCCTGGGGCGTGCCGCCGGAAGAAGGGCTTCACGAAGGTCCGCAGGGCGAGTGCGGTGCCGTCGTCGAGGGTGAGCCGGCGCATCTGGGCGCTCCAACCGCCCGTGAGGAAAGTGGACGTGGCGACCGTACGGCCCTGAGGGAGCTGTTTGGCCACCCACGCGCGGGTCGCCGTCCAGCCCTGGTCGCCGAGCCCGGTCAGCACGGCGGTGACGAACTCCCGCAGGTCTCCGGGGTGGTCGCGGAACCACCTGCCCAACCGGTGCTCCGCCTCGGGGAGTTCCCAGTGGGTGAACTGGGCGCGCCGGGCCAGTGCTTCCGAGACGGCGTCCGTCACGGCGGGCGGGATGACCTCGTCCGTGCCCGGCACCGCCAGCACCGCCCGCCCCTCGTACCCGCGCAGGACGTCGAGCGCGGGTGACTCCCGCCAGCTTCCGGGCCGCCGGATGACCTCGCTGAACCGGCCGTCCCCCGCGCCGAACGGCACGTCCCACGCCTGTGCCGCGTACACCGCCGGCGCGCACAGCCCCAGTGCCGCCACCCGGTCCCCGTCGTGACGGGCGAGATCGGCCACCGTCTGGCCGCTCATGCTGAAGCCGACGAGGACCAGCGGCCCGTCCACGCGCGCGTGGGCGTCGATGACGGACACGGCCTGCTCGAAGCGGCGGCGCAGGCTCAGCTCCCGCAGCAGGCCGGTGCTCTCCCCGTGCCCGGAGAAGTCGAAGGCGAGGGCGTGGCAGCCGCGGGCGGCGAACTCCCCCAGCAGGGGCACCAGCCGGTCCTTGCTGCCGTTGCCCGCGCCGTGCAGCAGTACGGCGGTCGCCCTGGCCGGCTCACCCGGGCCGGGTCCGCCGGACAGCCCGCTGAGTCGTTCACCGTCGACGGTGTGCGTGAAGGGGATCAGCTCACTCATACGGCCATTCACTCACGCACCCGGGCCGCGTGACGGGCGGTCACACCGGGACGATCACAGACCCGGCGCGCCCCACACCGGGAACCAGCGGCTCAGGTCCTGCTCGATCGTCAGGTCCTCGACGAGCGCCGCCCGCACCTGGAGTTCCAGCGCGTTGTCACGCCGCTGCGCCTTTCCGGGCAGGGGCGCGAACGGGTAGAAGGTGCCGCGCTTGTAGAGGTAGACGAGCCCCAGCCGCCGGCCCGACCGGTCCCGGAACCCGGCCAGGGAGCACAGGAGTTGGGGGCCGAAGCCGTTGACCTCCATCTGGCTGTTCACGGCGTGCAGGTCCGTCACGAGCGGGGCCAGCTGGTCGGGGGCGCGGTGCGAGACCAGCCAGGAGTAGCCGTAGTCGTCCTGCCGCAGTTCCACCGGCGGGCCGTCGCGGTCGGTGTCCGCGTCCAGCAGAGCCTGCACCTCGCGGTGGGTCTGCTCGAAGGCCGCGCCCTCGACCGTGGCGAAGCACACCGCGCCCTGCCCGGTCGGGGTGAAGCCCGCCGCGGCCTCCAGCGTCACGGCCGCCGACGGCAGCGCGAAGAGCCGGTCGAGATCCGGCGCGACCGGCTTCGTGCGGCCGAGCAGAATGTCCAGCAGCCCCATGCCCCGCTCACACCCCTCCGGGTGCCGTCGCCTCGCCCAGCTCGGCGGAGATCCGGCCGAGCTGGTCGAGCCGCTGCTCCAGGCTCGGGTGGGTCGAGAAGAGCCGCGCGACACCGGGCTCGCGGCCCAGCGCCGGCGTGAAGTAGAAGGCGTTGAAGGCCTGTGCCGTGCGCAGGTCCTTCGTCGGGATGCGGGCGATGTCCCCCGACACCTTGGTGAGCGCGGAGGCCAGCGCCGAGGGCCGGCCGGTGAGCAGTGCCGCCGCCCGGTCCGCGGCCAGCTCCCGGTACCGGGACAGGGACCTGATCAGCAGGAAGCTCAGCGCGTACACGGCCGCCGACACGCCCATCACCGCGGCGAAGACCACCGCCGTGTTCTGGTCCCGCCGGCCCCCGCCGAACAGCTGCGAGTAGAAGGCGAACCGCACGATCAGCCCGGCGAGCACACCGAGGAACGAGGCGACCGTGATCACGGCGACGTCCTTGTGCGCCACATGCGACAGCTCGTGCGCGAGCACGCCCTCCAGCTCGGCCGGCTCCAGGCGCCTGAGCAGCCCGGTCGTCACACAGACCACGGCATGGTCGGGATTCCGCCCCGTCGCGAACGCGTTGGGCATGTCCATATCGGACACGGCCACCACCGGCTTGGGCATGTCCGCGATGGCGCACAGCCGGTCCACCACACCGTGCAGCTCGGGAAACTCCTCCCGCTCCACGACCCGCCCGCGCATCGCGAACAGCGCGACCCGGTCCGAGAACCAGTACTGGGCCCCGAGCACCGCCGCCGCGACCAGCACGACCAGCACCCACGACTTCAGCAGCACGATCAACGCCGCGACGAACCCCACGTACACCAGCCCGAGCAGGAACAGCGTGATCCCCATACGGGTGGTCAACCGCCGGTCGCTCCGGAAGCGGCTGTGCATCTGCATCACCCCGCAGTCAGGCACTCGTCCCACTGCCAGTGTGCACCCGCACAGGCCCATGAACGGGTCGCGATCACCCCCAGGCCCGGCAAAGGCGTCAGCCGCCCGCGGCCACCGCGTACCCGGGCACGGACGGCCACCGAACCGTCAGCACCACCGACTCCTCCTCGGCGCACCAGGAGTGATCGACCCCGCGCCCCCACACGACGTAGTCGCCCTGCCGCTCCAGCAGGACACTGCGACCGGGGAGCTCCACCCGGAAGCGCCCGCTGACGAGAACCAGCAGCGCGGTCCGCTCCTCGCCCCGCACCCACTGCGACCGTTCGTCGCCGGCCGGATGGACACCCCACTTGATCTCGACGGCCTCGCTGTGATGCGGATCGCCGACGTCCTTGAAGTGCCCGAGGAGCCACCCCCGGTCCAGCGCCGCGTCCTTGCCCGCGTTACCCACGTACACACCGTCATCCACGCGGCCGGACGCTAGCACCCGCCTGGACGGCCTCCCTAGTACGGCGCCCGGAAGTTGAGGTACCCGAGCAGCACGATTACCGCGGCCACACAGCCGAGCACCACGGCCGTCGACACCCACGACGAGCGGGACCCGCGCCCGCGCGACCTGTGGTCGGGCTCGGGGCGGAAGGGCACGGGCCCGGGCGGGTTGTGCTTCCAGCGCGCGGCGAGCATACGGGCCCGCGCGGAGGGCTCCTTGTGCTCGGCGCTGTCCGCCCATCTGAGGTCGAACTCGCGCTCCTGGCCGTCCTGTTCGTGCTCGGGCATCTCCTGCTCCACCCCCGTGAGGTCCTGGCAGCAGAATAGAACAAACGACCGCGCCCCCGCTGCCCGGACGGACAGCGGAGGCGCGGTCGTGATGCCTCGATCAGGCGTCGATCACACGGATCGGGCGTCGATCACACGTCGAAGTACAGCTCGAACTCGTGCGGGTGCGGACGCAGCTGAAGCGGCGCGATCTCGTTCGTGCGCTTGTAGTCGATCCACGTCTCGATCAGGTCCGGCGTGAACACGTCGCCCTGGAGGAGGAACTCGTGGTCGGCCTCGAGGGAGTCGAGGACGGCCGGGAGCGAGGTCGGGACCTGCGGGACGCCCGCGTGCTCCTCGGGGGCCAGCTCGTAGAGGTCCTTGTCGATCGGCTCGGCCGGCTCGATCTTGTTCTTGATGCCGTCCAGGCCCGCGAGCAGCAGGGCCGAGAACGCCAGGTACGGGTTGCCGGAGGAGTCGGGCGCGCGGAACTCGACGCGCTTGGCCTTCGGGTTCGAGCCCGTGATCGGGATACGCATGGCCGCGGAGCGGTTGCGCTGCGAGTAGACCAGGTTCACCGGCGCCTCGAAGCCCGGGACCAGGCGGTGGTACGAGTTCACCGTCGGGTTGGTGAAGGCCAGCAGCGACGGGGCGTGCTTGAGGATGCCGCCGATGTAGTAGCGGGCGGTGTCCGACAGGCCCGCGTAACCGGCCTCGTCGTAGAAGAGCGGGGAGCCGCCCGACCACAGGGACTGGTGGACGTGCATGCCCGAGCCGTTGTCACCGAAGATCGGCTTCGGCATGAAGGTCGCCGTCTTGCCGTTCTTCCACGCCACGTTCTTCACGATGTACTTGAAGAGCTGGAGGTCGTCGGCGGCGGCGAGCAGCGTGTTGAACTTGTAGTTGATCTCGGCCTGGCCGGCGGTGCCCACCTCGTGGTGCTGGCGCTCGACCTGCAGGCCGGCCCGGTTCAGCTCCAGGGAGATCTCGGCGCGCAGGTCGGCGAAGTGGTCGACCGGCGGGACCGGGAAGTAGCCACCCTTGTAGCGGACCTTGTACCCACGGTTGTCCTCGACGGCACCGGTGTTCCAGGCGCCGGCCTCGGAGTCGATGTGGTAGAAGGACTCGTTCGCGCTGGTCGCGAAGCGGACGGAGTCGAAGACGTAGAACTCGGCCTCGGGACCGAAGTACGCCGTGTCGGCGATACCGGTGGAGGCGAGGTAGGCCTCGGCCTTCTTCGCCACGTTGCGCGGGTCACGGGAGTACTGCTCGCCCGTGATCGGGTCGTGGATGAAGAAGTTGATGTTCAGCGTCTTGTCACGGCGGAACGGGTCGACCCGGGCGGTCGACAGGTCCGCGCGCAGCGCCATGTCGGACTCGTGGATGGCCTGGAAGCCGCGGATGGACGAGCCGTCGAAGGCCAGCTCCTCGTCCGCGTCGAACGCCTCAGCAGGCACCGTGAAGTGCTGCATCACGCCCGGCAGGTCGCAGAAGCGGACGTCGATGAACTTGACGTCCTCGTCCGCGATGAACTTCTTGGCCTCGTCGGCGTTCTGGAACATCCAGCTCCTCCTACTCCCGACCGTCCCGCCGGGGTGGTAGTTCGTTCGTGCGGCCAGTGCGGGTGGCACACGCTGACCTCGACCCTAGGGACGGGTGGTTTCTCGGGCGTGACTCATTTGTTTCGCACAAGTTAACCGGCTCGGGTTCCACCGTAGCCCCGACGCACCCCGGCGTGCCCTGGTCATTTCCGGGCGCAGTACCGTGGACGGGTGGACAACAGGCAAGCACTCGGATCGTGGCTTTCCGGGCCCCGCGCGGCGGCGGAAGAGGCCGGTGTCGACTTCGGATACCGGGGTGAACAGCTCGGTCTGCCCGAGGAGGGACCCGGCTCGATCGCCCGCCCGGGGCGGCGGCTCGGCGCCCTCGCCGTGGACTGGGGCCTGAGCCTCCTGATCGCATACGGTCTCATCACCCAGAGCTACAACGAAGCGGCCCAGATCTGGGCGCCGCTCATCATGTTCGCCCTGATGGTCCTCACGGTCGGTACGGTCGGCTTCACACCGGGCAAGCGGCTCCTCGGCCTGCGGGTGCTCGCCCTGGACACCGGCCGGGTCAGTCCCTGGCGGGCCGTGCTGCGCACGGTCCTGCTCTTCCTCGCGATCCCCGCCCTGATCTGGGACCGCGACGGCCGGGGCCTGCACGACCGGCTGGCGGGCACGGTCGAGGTCCGCATCTGACACGAACGAACGGTCATGAAAGAAGGGGCGCCCGGAGTGGTCCGGGCGCCCCTTCGTGTGTCTCGTGAGCGGGCGGTCAGCGCGCCTTCGGCCCGCCGCCCCTCGGCATCCGCATGCCCTTCGGCATCGGCCCCTTCGGCAGCGGCATGTTGCTCATCAGGTCGCCCAGGGCGCGCAGCCGGTCGTTGGTGGCGGTGACCTGCGGGCCGGTCAGCACGCGCGGCAGCTTCAGCATGGTCGTGCGCAGCTTCTTCAGCTCGACCTGGCCCTCGCCCGTGCCCACCACCAGGTCGTGCACCGGGACGTCCGCGACGATGCGGTTCATCTTCTTCTTCTCGGCGGCGAGCAGGGACTTCACCCGGTTCGGGTTGCCCTCGGCGACCAGGACGATGCCGGCCTTGCCGACCGCGCGGTGCACCACGTCCTGGTTGCGGTTCATCGCCACCGCGGGGGTCGTCGTCCACCCCGGCCGACGTTGTCGAGCACCGCCGCCGCGGCACCGGGCTGGCCCTCCATCTGCCCGAAGGCGGCCCGCTCGGCCCGGCGCCCGAACACGATCGCCGACGCGAGGAAGGCGAGCAGGAGGCCCAGGATGCCGAGATAGATGGGGTGACCGATCAAGAAACCGATCGCGAGGAAGACACCGAAGGTGACGATTCCGACTGCCGCGAGTACAAGACCGATCTTCTTGTCGGCCTTGCGGGTCATCTTGTAGGTCAGGGCGATCTGCTTCAGTCGCCCGGGGTTCGCAGCGTCCGCTGCAGGTTCCTTCCTCGCCATGCCACGAAGTCTACGTGGCCCCACAAGCGCCTACGACGGCAGTGCCCGCCGGGCGACTCGCGGGGGAGGGGAGCGGGCTCAGGGGTGGACGGAGAGGGACCGGGAGACGGACTGCTCGAGGACGCGCTGCGCCTCGACCCGGTCCTTGGCGCGGCGGCGGTCCTCCAGCACGGAGGTCCAGGCGTTGCGGCGGGCGGTGCGCTGACCGCTGCTCAGCAGCAGCGACTCGACGGCACGCAGGGCGGTGGTGAAGGACGGAATCGCGGTGGCGCGAACGGGCGCGGCCTGCATGGGTCAGGTCCCCCCTCGGGAGCGGTGTACGTGCTGTGAGTTCAGCGTCACTGATTGGTGTTACCAGGGCGTGTCCGACCGGTCAAACACCCATGAAGCCCCGGCGGGGATCCGTGGAACGCCGACGCGGCCCTGACATACGCCCTCATCTGCGAGGACGGTCAGGACCGCGTCATATCGGTCACTACCGGCGAGTAGTCTCTTGTGCGCGAATTCACACGCTTGTCTCGCCCTGTGGCGGGAAGGGCGGTGACGGTTCGTCAGACGGTTTGGGCCGCGATGCGCGCGTCCCGCTGCTCCATGGCCATCCGGTAGAGCCGCCCGGCGCGGTACGAGGACCGCACCAGCGGGCCCGACATCACACCGGAGAAGCCGATCTGCTCGGCCTCCTCCTGCAGCTCCACGAACTCGTGCGGCTTGACCCAGCGCTCCACCGGGTGGTGGCGCACGGAGGGCCGCAGGTACTGCGTGATGGTGACCAGCTCGCAGCCCGCGTCGTGCAGCTGCTTCAGCGCCTCGCTGACCTCCTCGCGGGTCTCGCCCATGCCGAGGATGAGGTTCGACTTGGTGACGAGGCCGTAGTCGCGGGCCTCCGTGATGACCTTCAGGGAGCGCTCGTAGCGGAAGCCGGGGCGGATCCGCTTGAAGATCCGCGGGACCGTCTCGACGTTGTGCGCGAAGACCTCGGGACGGGAGGAGAAGACCTCCTCCAGCTGCTCCGGGACGGCGTTGAAGTCGGGCGCGAGCAGCTCGACCTTCGTCCGGCCGGCCTCGCGGCCCGCCGTCTGCCGGTGGATCTGGCGGACCGTCTCCGCGTACAGCCACGCGCCGCCGTCCTCCAGGTCGTCGCGGGCGACGCCGGTGATCGTGGCGTAGTTCAGGTCCATGGTGACCACGGACTCGCCCACGCGGCGGGGCTCGTCGCGGTCGAGCGCCTCGGGCTTGCCGGTGTCGATCTGGCAGAAGTCACAGCGCCGGGTGCACTGGTCGCCGCCGATGAGGAAGGTGGCCTCGCGGTCCTCCCAGCACTCGTAGATGTTGGGGCAGCCGGCTTCCTGGCAGACCGTGTGCAGGCCCTCGCTCTTCACGAGGTTCTGCATCTTGGTGTACTCGGGGCCCATTTTCGCCCGGGTCTTGATCCACTCGGGCTTGCGCTCGATGGGGGTCTGGCTGTTGCGGACCTCCAGGCGCAGCATCTTGCGTCCGTCGGGTGCGACTGCGGACACGACCGGCTCCCTAGCGATTGATTCTTCGGCGTCCTCAAGGGTACGCCCGTTGATTTGAATGCCTGTGTGGGTGCCAGCCCCTCCACGGCCCGTTTTATGCCGCCGGCGCCTTCTCGATCTCCCGCGGCTTCAGCTCGGCGTTCTCCAGGACGTCCCGCAGGTGCCGTTCGACGACCGGCAGGACCTCCTCGATCGTCACGTCGCGGCCCAGTTCGTTCGCCAGGGAGGCGACCCCCGCGTCCCGGATGCCGCACGGGATGATCCGGTCGAACCACTTGTTGTCCGGGTTCACGTTGAGCGCGAAGCCGTGCATGGTGACGCCCTTGGCCACGCGGATGCCGATCGCGGCGATCTTGCGGTCCTCACGGCGCTGGCCCGCGTTGGAGGGCGCGTACTCCGGCCCGTTCAGGCGCGGGTCGAACTCCTCGTCGTGCAGCCGCGGGTCGAAGTCCAGGGCCAGGCCGCCCAGCGCCGGGCGCTGCTCGACCGGGTCGCCCAGGACCCACACCCCGCTCCGGCCCTCGACCCGGGTGGTCTCCAGGCCGAACTCCGCGCAGGTGCGGATCAGGGCCTCTTCGAGGCGGCGCACGTGCGCCACGACGTCCACCGGGCGCGGGAGCTTCTGGATCGGGTAGCCCACCAGCTGGCCGGGGCCGTGCCAGGTGATCTTGCCGCCGCGGTCCACGTCGATGACCGGCGTGCCGTCGAGGGGCCGCTCGTTGTCCGCCGTGCGCCGTCCCGCCGTGTAGACCGGGGGGTGCTCCAGGAGCAGCACGGTGTCGGGGACCTCGTCCGCGAAGCGCGCCGCGTGCACCCGGCGCTGTTCGTCCCACGCCTCCTGGTACTCGACGGCCTCGTCACCGAACCCCATGCGGACGAACCGCAACTCACTCACGGCAAGCGCCTCCCTAGGACGGGTGTGTCAGGCACGTATCGCGCCCCAGTCACTGTACGTCCGGCCCGGACACGTCAGTCCTGGGGGCAATCCTCACACGATCGGATGAATGTCCGCGAAAATGTGTGATGGGGTGTTTACTCTCCGCTACATTCGCGCCGTCCAGCAAGCCATAAGGCCTGCTCACAGGCAATCCGGCAGATCACCCACACCGGAAGGCAGGAGACCGCACCGCACCATGACGGAACGACCCGCGCAGCGCACCCCCAACCGACAGCTCGCCGCGCTCATCGCAGAAGCGGGGTTCTCCAACGCGGGTCTCGCCCGTCGCGTGGACCAGCTCGGTCTCGAACATGGGCTCGATCTGAGATACGACAAGACATCCGTCACCCGGTGGCTGCGCGGCCAGCAGCCCAGGGGCACCACGCCCGCGCTGATCGCCGAGGTCTTCACCCGGCGCCTGGGCCGCCGCCTCACCGCCCAGGACCTCGGCCTGGACGCCTGCGCGCCCGTCTACGCGGGGCTTGAGTTCGCCGCCACCCCCGAGGAGGCCGTCGACATCGTCAGCGGGCTGTGGCGCAAGGACTCCGGCAGCCACGCCGAGCTGCGCAAGATCGCCTTCACGCCCGCCGGGCTCGTCGTGCCCAGCCGGGACTGGCTGATCGGCCGCGCCGACGAGAAGGTGGCCCGGGGTGAGCCGCCCGCCGCCCGCATCCCGGCGCAGGGCCGCGTCGCCCTCCGTCCCCCGTCCGAGCAGGGCGTGGCGTCCCTGCCCCGCCAGCGCGGGCAGGCCGAACGCGGACCGGGCCAGAAGGTGACCGCCGGCGACATCGCCGCCCTGCGCTCGGTCGGCGAGCTGTTCCGCACCCTCGACGACGCCTACGGCGGCGGTCACGCCCGCCAGGCCCTCGTGCGCTATCTGGAGCACGAGTGCGAGCCCATGCTGCGCGGCACCTACGGCGAGCAGACCGGCCGCCGGCTGTTCGCCGCCGCCGCCGACCTGACCCGGCTCGCGGGCTGGACGTCGTACGACATCGCCGCGCACGGACTCGCCCAGCGCTACTTCGTGCAGGCGCTCCGCCTCGCCCAGGCGGCCGGGGACCGGACGTACGGGGCGTACGTGCTGGTCACCATGAGCCGGCAGGCCGTCTACCTCGGGCACGGGCGGGAGGCGGTGCAGCTCGCGCGGGTGGCGCAGCAGGGCGTCGGCACCTCGGCCCCGCCGGTCGTACAGGCGCTGCTGCACGCCTCCGAGGCACGCGGGCACGGCGTGCTCGGCGAGGTGCGGGCCTGCACCGCCGCACTGGTCCGCGCCGAGCGCGCCCTGGAGACGGCCCGGTCCGGGGACGACGTCCCCCACTGGGCCAAGTTCTTCGACGAGGCGCAGCTCGCCGACGAGTTCGGGCACTGCCACCGGGACCTCCAGCAGTTCCGCGCCGCCGCCCAGCACGCGGAACGCTCACTCCAGCTCCGTGCCCCGTCCTACGCCCGCAGCCGCCTGTTCTGCCGCGTCGTCCTCGCCACCGCCCGCCTCGGCCTCGGCGAACTCGACCAGGCCTGCCAACTGGCCGCGGAGGCCGCGGGCCAGGCCGCGGAGATGCGCTCGGTGCGGGCGGTGGAGTACGTGCGGGACTTCGAGCGACGACTGGAGCCGTACAAGGACGCGGCGCCCGTGCGGACTTACCGCGACAAAGTAGCGGCCCTTGGGTGAAGGAACCCAGGGGCGCGGGGAACTGCGCGACAAGCCACGACGCACCGGCACCCGGCGAACCACCTACGCAGCCCTCGGCACAGTCGGCAAGGGGTCGGCGACATGCATGGACCGCCCGACCCCCAGGTCCGCCAAAATGGCCGCCGACGCCCGATGCCCAGAGTGCAGAGCACCCTGAACCGTACTGGTGTCCCGGTGATCCCCACACACATACAGCCCCGCAAGCAACCGCACCGGCCGCCGCAGATCATGCGGCGGCCGCATCGCCGGCACAGCCTCCGCCGTGTGATGCACCGCCAACGTCTCCCACCGCGCCGTCGACACCCCGTACAGCCGCGCCAGATGCATCCGCACAGCCGTGTCGACATCCCCCGGCGGCCGCCCCAGCACCGTCGAGGACACCAGCGCCCGCCCCGCCGGAGCCCGGGACGGATCGACCCGGCTCACCACAGCCGTGTGCGCGACCGGCCCGCCCAGGTCCGCGTCGAGCAACAGCGACGCCCCCGTCGCCGGCGGCTCGTCGGTCGTGTGATGCACCACCGTCACCGGATGGAACTCCGGCACCCGCAACCCGGGAAGCAACTCGGCCGCGGCCCTGGCGTCCGTCGCCACCAGCACCGCCCGGCAGCGGATCTCGCCGTGCTCCGCGGTGGTCACCGAGGTCGTGGACACGGAGGTGACGCGCACGCCGGTGTGCACCGTGCCCGGCGGCAGCGTGCTCGCCAGCAGCTCCGGCAGGGCCTCGGCGCCGCCCTCCGGCAGACACAGCCGGCCGCCCGCGAAGGCGCGCAGCGCGAGGTCCGCGCACCGGCTGGACGTCGTCAGGTCCGGGTCGCACAGCAGGGCGGCGAGCAGCGGACGCAGGAAGCCGTCGATCGTACGGGCCGGCAGCCCGCGGGCCGCCAAAGCCTCACCGGCGGGCAGCTCCGGGCGGGCCAGCAGCCGTTCGGCCGGTGTGCCCGCCAGCCGGGTCAGGGCGGCACCCAGGCGGGCCTGGTCGACGGCCGTGCCCAGTGGCGCGCCGGACCGGCTCCGGGGGTGCGGAGACCTGCCGGCCGGG
>KE354260.1 GCA_000415505.1 Streptomyces afghaniensis 772 | reverse complement strand
CGAACAGCGTCGGGCGGTGCAGCACGCGCCCCATCGCCGCCGTGATCTCACGGTTCGTCAGCGGGTTCGGGGCGGTGAGGTTGAACGGCCCGGACAGGCCGTCGGTGTCCATGAGATGCCGGATCGCGGCGACCTCGTCGTGCAGCGCGACGAACGACCAGTACTGCCGCCCGTCGCCCATCCGCCCGCCGAGGCCGGCCCGGAACAGCGGGAAGAGCCGCCCCCACGCACCGCCCTCGCGGGACACGACCAGCCCGGTCCGGGTGAACACCGTGCGGACACCGGCCTCCTGGGCGGGGGCTGTCGCGGCCTCCCACTCCACGCACAGCTCGGGCAGGAAGCCCTCGCCCGCCGGCGCGCTCTCGTCGACGGTCCGGTCCCCGGTCTCGCCGTAATAGCCCATGGCGCTGCCGTTCACGAAGACCCGCGGCCGGTCCTTCTCGTCCAGCGAGGCGACCGCGCGGGCGAGCGCCGCCGTGCCGTTCACCCTGCTGTCGCGGATCCGCTGCTTGTAGGCGTCGGTCCAGCGGCGGTCGCCGACCCCCGCACCGGCCAGGTTCACCACCGCTTCGCATCCGGCGAGCCCGGCCGCGTCCACACGCCCGCCCTCGGGATCCCAGCGGACCTCGTCCGCGGCCCGGGGCGCATGGCGCACCAGGCGCACCACCTCGTGCCCGTCCGCGGCCAGGGACCGCACCAGGGCGCCGCCGATGAGACCGGACGCACCGGCCACTGCGATTCGTGAGCGTTCCATGGGCCCCATCCTGCCTGCCGGCGCGATAAATCCGGCGTACGGCCACAAGCCATCGCCGTAGGGTGACGCCATGCCCCAGTCCCGCGATCTCCGTATACGCGTCGCCATGCCCGATGACGGCGAAGGGCTGGCCCTGCTGGACCGGCTCGCGTGGTCGCACCTGCACGCCGTGGTGCCCGAGCCGCAGCCGCCGTACCCGCCGTTCTTCAGCGAGCGGCACGCCCCCGAGGACTGCCTGGTCGCCGAAGCCGGTGACCGCCTGGCGGGCTACCTCCACCTCGGCTTCCCGACGCCGGTCGACTCGAACCGGCACGTCCGGCAGATCCAGGGCCTCGTCGTCTCGGAGGAGGCGCGCGGCCGGGGCGTCGGGCGGGCACTCGTCCGGGCCGCCGTGGACGAAGCACGCCGGCGCGGGGCCCGCCGCCTCACCCTGCGCGTCCTCGGCCACAACACCCCGGCGCGCAAGCTCTATGAGGCCGAGGGATTCGTGGTGGAGGGAGTCCTGCCCGAGGAGTTCCGGCTCGACGGACAGTACGTGGACGACGTACTGATGGGACGTTTCCTCTGAGCGGGTACCAGGACGCCTACGACGCGGCCAGCTCGCCCGTGTCCACCGGCGCCGTCGCGTTCGCCGCGCGCTCGGCGTCGGAGGAGACCTCGGCCGCCGTCAGCACGTAGCCCGTCTCGGCGTCCGAGGTGGAGCGGGCGAAGACCACGCCGAAGACCCGGCCGTCCGTGGTGAGGAGCGGGCCGCCGGAGTTGCCGGGGCGGACCGTGGAGCGGATCGAGTAGATCTCGCGGGTGACGGTGTCGTCGTTGTAGATGTTCTGGCCCGTCGCCCGGACCCGGTTCGCGACCGTCGCCGCCTGGAGGTTCAGGTCGCCGTCCTGCGGATAGCCCGCGACGACCGCCGAGTCGCCGCGCTCGGCGTTGTCGTCGAACCGCAGCACGGGCGCCTTGAGCCCCGGCACGTACAGCACGGCCACGTCCTTCTGCGGGTCGAAGAGCACCACCCGCGCCTCGTACGTCCGCCCGACCCCGCCGATCTGCACGGTCGGCTCGTCGATGCCCGCCACCACGTGGGCGTTGGTCATCACGTGCTCCCGCGCGTACACGAACCCGCTGCCCTCGCGGCCCTGGGTGCCCGCGACGCCCTCGACCTTGACGGTGCTCAGCTTGGCGGCGTTCGTGGCGGCCGCCGTGACGCTGTCGCCGGAGGGTGCGGCGACCTCGGCGGTCGACTCGTTCTCGAAGGGGTTGAAGACCTGCGGGAAGCCCGCCTCGGTCAGCGCCGACGTGGCCCGCGAGAACCAGGCGGGGGTGGTGTCCGGCATGGTCTCCTGCACCGCGCCGAGCAGCCGCGAGTCCCGGATCGCCGAGGTGACCAGCGGCGAGGAGGACGCGCCCAGGACGCTCGCGGCCACCCACGCCACGATCAGGACCGCGACCGAGTTGGCCACGGCCCCGCCGATCCCGTCCGCCACTCGGAGCGGCCCCCGGTCCAGCTCCCGCCGCAGCCTGAGCGCGAGACGCCCCGCCAGCTCGTGGCCCACCACCGCCGGGAGCAGCACCGTGAACACCGCCGTCACCGTCGCGCGGGTCGTGCCCGGCGGCACCAGGTCCATCACCCACGGCAGGATCCACACGCCGACGACCGCACCGCCCACGAAGCCCGCCAGCGACACACAGCCGGCCACCAGCCCGCGCCGGTAGCCGGACGCCGCATAGGCCAGGACCACCAGCAACAGCAGGATGTCGAGCAGGTCCACGCAACGCCGCCTTTCTGTCGGAACCCTTTAATACGCGGGGGGAGGGCCCGGTGATCAGTCACACGCGCGTGGATGATCAGAACCGGCCACGCGCCCGTGCACTCGGAAAAACGTCGCGGACCGTGACGATGGTTCCACCGGGTGGCACATCACACATCGCGGACGGACCGGATCAGGCCGACAGTGGGTCCATGCGTGTCTTCCGAAGACGGCGGGGCACGCGCCGGCACCGCGCCGCCGGGACACCCGGCACAGCCGGTATGCCGCGCGCGGCCCGGGTGCTGCTCGGCTGTCTGCCGGGCTCGCCGCCGTCGCGGCGCTGGTGCTGTGCGCCCACGGCGTCGAGAACGCCGCCGAGACCAGCGCCCGCCCGGCCACGCACCGCCCCGCCGCCACGCCCTACGCCGCACCGCGCCCGCACATCGTGCCGAGATCGCAGTGGCTGGGCGACGCCGCCCGCAAGCAGCCCGGCCCGCGCTACGACGACCGGGTCGCCGCCGTCTTCGTCCACCACACCGACTCGCCCAACGGCTACGACTGCGCCGACGCGCCCCGCATCCTCAGGGACCTGTACACCGGCCAGACCGGCACCCGCGACTGGGACGACATCGGCTACAACTTCGTCGTCGACCGCTGCGGCACCGTCTACGAGGGCCGCGCCGGCGGCGTCGAGCGGGCCGTCACCGGCGCCCACACCCAGGGCTTCAACCACCGCACCGCCGGCATCGCCGCCCTCGGCACCTTCACCGCGGGCATGCCCGTACCCCGGGCGATGATCCACGCCATCGCCGCGCTGTCCGCCTGGAAGCTGGGCCTGACCGGCACCGACCCGCGGGCGAGCGTCCGCCTGGTCTCCAGCAACGGCCTGAGCCGGTACGCGGCGGGCACCACCGCCGAGCTGCCCGCCCTCGCCGGCCACAACGACGGCTACATGACCAGCTGCCCGGGCGCCGCCCTGCACGCCAGGCTGCCGGAGATCAGGCTGCTGGCCGCCCGGTTGCAGGGCCGGCCGGCGGGTCCACAGGAAGGCCACAGCCGGCGCGCAGCGTCCTCCGATCCCGGCGCCCTACCGTCGTCCCCACAGCGGGCCGACCGCAGGTGGGGATCATGAACAGCAGCCGTACGGAGTACCCGGCGCGC
>KE354259.1 GCA_000415505.1 Streptomyces afghaniensis 772 | reverse complement strand
GCCTGCCGGACGAACGGCATCCGCTCCTCGCCGCGCAGCAGCGCCTCGTCCGCCTCCAGGGCGTCCCGGCGCAGCTCGCTCCAGGAGGTCGCCGACCACACGTCGGCCGCCACGCCCCACTCCTCGGCGAGCAGCGCTTGCGCCTTCAGCGCCCAGTGGATCGCCGTACCGGAGCCGAGCAGCTGGATCCGCGGGGCGTTGGCCGGGGGCGTGATGCCCGCCGACTCCGCCGTGTTGAAGCGGTACAGGCCCTTGACGATGCCCTCGTCGATGCCGTCCACGGACGGCTTCGCGGGCTGCGGCAGCGGCTCGTTGTAGACGGTCAGGTAGTAGAAGACGTTCTGGTCCTCACCCGGGGCCGCCTCGCCGTACATCCGGCGCAGACCGTCCTTGACGATGACCGCGACCTCGTACGCGAACGCCGGGTCGTACGACAGCGCCGCCGGGTTCGTCGCGGCGATGACGGGGGAGTGGCCGTCGGCGTGCTGGAGGCCCTCACCGGTCAGCGTCGTGCGGCCCGCCGTGGCGCCGACGAGGAAGCCGCGGCCGAGCTGGTCGCCGAGCTGCCACATCTGGTCGGCCGTGCGCTGCCAGCCGAACATCGAGTAGAAGATGTAGAACGGGATCATCGTCTCGCCGTGCGTCGCGTACGACGTCGAGGCGGCGATGAAGTCGGCCATCGAACCGGCCTCGGTGATCCCCTCGTTGAGGATCTGGCCGTTCTTGGCCTCCTTGTAGTACATCAGCTGGTCGCGGTCGACCGGCTCGTACGTCTGGCCCTTGGGCGAGTAGATGCCCAGGGACGGGAAGAGGCTCTCCATACCGAAGGTGCGCGCCTCGTCCGGGACGATCGGCACCCAGCGCTTGCCGGTCTCCTTGTCGCGGACCAGGTCCTTGACCAGGCGGACGAACGCCATCGTCGTCGCCACGTTCTGCGAACCCGAGCCCTTGTCGAAGGACGCGAACGCCTTCTCCGCCGGGGCGGGCAGCGGCGCGACCGGGTGGACGCGGCGGGCCGGGGCCGGACCGCCGAGGGCGGCACGCCGCTCCTGGAGGTAGCGGACCTCGGGGGAGTCGGCGCCCGGGTGGCCGTAGGGGACCACGCCGTCGACGAAGTCGCTGTCCTTGATCGGCAGGCCGAGCAGGTCGCGCATGTTCTTGAACTCGTCCACCGTCAGCTTCTTCATCTGGTGGTTGGCGTTCTTCGACGCGAAGCCCTCGCCGAGGGTGTGGCCCTTGACCGTCTGGGCCAGGATCACCGTCGGCGCGCCCTTGTGCTCGACGGCCGCCTTGTACGCGGCGTACACCTTGCGGGACTCGTGACCACCGCGCGAGAAGTGGAAACACTCGAGGATCTTGTCGTCGCTCAGCAGCTTCGCCAGCTCCGCCAGCGCCGGGTCGGCGCCGAAGAAGTCCTGGCGGATGTAGGCCGCGTCGCGGGTCTGGTACGTCTGGATCTGCGCGTCCGGTACCTGGCGCAGACGGCGTACCAGCGCGCCCGTGGTGTCGAGCTGGAACAGCTCGTCCCAGGCCGTGCCCCACAGCGTCTTGACGACGTTCCAGCCGGCGCCTCGGAACTGGGCCTCCAGCTCCTGCACGATCTTGAAGTTGGCGCGGACCGGGCCGTCGAGGCGCTGCAGGTTGCAGTTGATGACGAAGGTGAGGTTGTCCAGCTCCTCACGGGCCGCCAGCGCGAGTGCCGCCGTCGACTCGGGCTCGTCCATCTCGCCGTCGCCGAGGAACGCCCACACGTGCGAGGCGGAGGTGTCCTTGATGCCGCGGTTGGTGAGGTAGCGGTTGAAGCGCGCCTGGTAGATGGCGGAGAGCGGGCCCAGACCCATGGAGACGGTCGGGAACTCCCACAGCCAGGGCAGGCGGCGCGGGTGCGGGTAGGAGGGCAGGCCGTTGCCGCCCGCCTCGCGGCGGAAGTTGTCGAGCTGCTCCTCGGTCAGACGGCCGTCGAGGAACGCGCGGGCGTAGATGCCGGGGGAGGCGTGGCCCTGGATGTAGAGCTGGTCGCCGGAGCCGTCGGTCTCTTTGCCTTTGAAGAAGTGGTTGAAGCCGGTCTCGTAGAGCCAGGCCGCGGAGGCGAAGGTGGCGATGTGGCCGCCGACGCCGTACTTGCTGCCCCGGGTGACCATCGCGGCCGCGTTCCAGCGGTTCCACGCGGTGATCCGCTGCTCCATCGCCTCGTCACCGGGCACGGCCGGCTCGGCGGCGGTGGGGATGGAGTTGACGTAGTCGGTCTCCAGGAGCTTCGGCAGCGCGATGCCGGCGCCCTCGGCACGCTCCAGCGTGCGCCGCATCAGGTACGCGGCACGGTGCGGCCCGGCCGCCTCGGTCACCGCGTCCAGGGAGGCCTGCCATTCGGCGGTCTCCTCCGGGTCCCGGTCCGGGAGCTGGTCGAGCTCGCTCGGCTGGATGGCGTTGGGGTCGGTCATGTCGCCGCCTTCCTCAGTCGAAGGGGGTTCCCTCACGTAAGGGGATCGGGGGTGCCCTTTGTCTTTGGCAGGACAGGGCTGGAGCTTGGGTGGCAAGCCCGTCGGCGACTGTAACTCGCTGATCGATGATCGATCAAAGGGTTGAGCGGCAAAACCTCTTGATCACGAGAAAGTAGGCACGGGGTGCCTCCGGCGGTGGCACGCGGTGACGGCGTTGCTGAGGGTTTTCGCAGGTGGGAGGCGTTTGAGCGGGGGTGTGCTCGGGTGTCACGCCCGGGGCGCGCAGCCCAGGACGTGCGCCTTCACGAGCTCGGCGATCCGGGGGTCGCGGCGCTTGAAGGCGGCGACCAGCTCCTCGTGCTCCTCGGCGTACGACTGCTGCCGGGTGCCCAGCCAGCGGATCGACAGGGCCGTGAACACCTCGATGCCGAGGCCTTCCCAGGTGTGCAGCAGGACCGAGTTGCCCGCCGCGCGGACCAGTTCGCGGTGGAACGCGACGGTGTGGCGGACCTGGGCCGTGCCGTCGGAGATGCGGTCGGCCTCGTAGAGGGCGCTGACGTGCGGTTCCAGGGCCGAGCAGTCCTCGGCGAGGCCCTGGGCCGCCAGTTCCGCGGCGATGGCCTCCAGGCCGGCCCGCACCGGGTAGCTCTCCTCCAGGTCGGCGGCCGTCAGGTTCCTGACGCGGACGCCCTTGTTCGGGGCGGACTCGATCAGGCGCAGGGACTCCAGTTCGCGCAGGGCCTCACGGACGGGGGTCTGGCTGACCTCCAGTTCGGTGGCGATGCGGCGCTCGACGATCCGCTCGCCCGGCTGCCAGCGTCCGCTGATGATCCCCTCCAGGATGTGCTCGCGGATCTGCTCGCGCAGCGAGTGGATGACGGGCGCGGTCATGTGGGCTCCTTAGGCGGGATTGACGTTTAGACAATACGGCCGGTTCGCTCCGCGGGTGGGGTGGGTGACGGCGCTTTGGTGCAGGTGAGACGAGGCTTACACGGGGTGTTCGCCCAGCAAAGTGCCCCCGCCCGGAGATGTCCGAGCGGGGGCACCGTGCAGCCGTACCGGCGATGGAGGTCAGAGGCCGAGCTCGACCTCGAACTCGCCCGCCTCCAGGATGGCCTTGACCGCCGTCAGGTAACGGGCCGCGTCGGCGCCGTCCACCAGGCGGTGGTCGTAGGACAGGGTCAGGTACGTCATGTCGCGGACGCCGATGACCGGGCCGTCCTCCGTCTCGATGACGGCGGGGCGCTTGACCGTGGCGCCGATGCCGAGGATGGCGACCTGGCCCGGGGGCACGATGATCGTGTCGAAGAGCGCGCCGCGCGACCCGGTGTTGCTGATGGTGAAGGTCGCGCCGGACAGCTCGTCCGGGGTGATCTTGTTGGCGCGGACCTTGCCCGCGAGCTCCGCCGTGGCCTTGGCGATACCGGCGAGGTTGAGGTCACCGGCGTTCTTGATGACCGGGGTCATCAGGCCCTTCTCGGAGTCCACCGCGATACCGATGTTCTCGGTGTCGAAGTAGGTGATGGTCCCCTCGGCCTCGTTGATCTTGGCGTTGATCGGCGCGTGCGCCTTCAGCGCCTGGGCCGCGGCCTTGACGAAGAACGGCATCGGGGAGAGCTTGACGCCCTCACGGGCCGCGAACGCGTCCTTGGCACGGCCACGCAGCTTCATCAGCCGGGTGACGTCGACCTCGACGACCGAGGACAGCTGGGCCTGCTCGTGCAGGGCCTTGACCATGTTGTCGCCGATGACCTTGCGGATCCGCGGCATCTTGATGGTCTGGCCGCGCAGCGGGGACGCCTCCAGCGTGGGGGCCTTCTTCGCGGCGGCCGGAGCGGCGGCGGCCGGAGCCGGGGCAGCGGCGGCGGCCTTGGCGGCCTCGGCGGCGGCCATGACGTCCTGCTTGCGGATACGGCCGCCGACGCCGGTGCCCTTGACGGTGGACAGGTCGACGCCGTTCTCGGCGGCGAGCTTGCGCACCAGCGGGGTGACGTAGGCACCGTCGTCGGCCGGCTTGGCGGCCGCCGGAGCGGCCGGGGCCTGGGCCGGAGCCGGGGCGGGAGCAGGAGCGACCGGGGCCGGCTCGGGAGCCGGGGTGACCTGCTGCTGCGGAGCCGGGGCACGGAGCCTGCGGAGCCGGGGCGGGCTGCGCCGGAGCCGGAGCCGGAGCCGGGGTGGGCTCGGGCTGGGCCGGGCGCGGCCGGGGCCTCCTGCGCCGGGGCGGCGGCCGGAGCGGCACCCGCCACGCCGATGACGGCGAGCTTGGCGCCGACCTCGGCGGTCTCGTCCTCGCCGACCACGATCTCCAGCAGCGTGCCCGAGGTCGGCGCCGGGATCTCGGTGTCGACCTTGTCGGTGGAGACCTCGAGCAGCGGCTCGTCGGCCTCGACGCTGTCACCGACTGACTTCAGCCAGCGGGTGACGGTGCCCTCGGTGACGGACTCGCCCAGGGCGGGCAGGACGACGTCCGTGCCC
>KE354258.1 GCA_000415505.1 Streptomyces afghaniensis 772 | reverse complement strand
CCGTGAACGTGGACGTTGCCGGCGACGGTCGGCGGCAGCATCAGCTGGGCGCTCGTGCCGCCGGTGACGATCGTCCCGGCCGCCTGGTCGAACGGCGACAGGGACTTGGCCATGAGCAGGCCGACCCGGTCGCCGGTGGCTCCGGCGCGGGAGACCAGACGGGCGGTGACCTCGCAGTCACCGGTGACGGGCCGTCGTACGAACTGGCCGGTCATGCCCTGGTTGTTGACGGTGAGGTCGGTTCCGGCGCCGCGCACCACGAAGGTCCCGTCCTCGTGGGCGGTGCTGCCGGGGGTGCGGACGGCGACCACGCCGAGGGTGCCGTAGGCGCGGTCGTCGAGGACTACGTCCCCGAGGTCGCCGTAGGTCCAGGGCGCCGGCGGCGGGGTGCCCACCGTGAGGGTGAGGGTGCCGCCGTCGTCTCCGGCGGCGTTGCCCGCGCTGGTGGTGACCTTGAACTCGCCCGTCTGCGTGGGTGTTCCGGAGATCAGGCCGGTGCGCTTGTCGACGCGCAGGCCGTCGGGCAGCCCGTCCGCGGCGAACCGTATGGGTTCGTGAGACGCGCGCAGGAGGTGCTTGAAGGGCACGCCCTTGTTGGCGAACACCGTGGTGGCGGAAGTGAGTTGCGGCTTGGACGGTGTCGGCATCGTCGACGTGGCGGACTCCGACAGGGGGCCGCGTCCGGCGCAGTTGGTCTTGGCGACGGCGTAGTGGTACGTCGTGCCGGGTGTGCCGGTGGCGTCGGCGTACCGGACGCGGGTGCCGAAGCCGACCGCGCCGATGCCGGTGGCGATCGTCTCGTAGGGGCCGTCGGCCGTGGTGGCGCGCAGCACCTTGTAGCGGGCGGAGAGGTCCGGGTCGGTCCAGGCGAGCTCGACCGCGTCGGCGCCCGCGACTGCCCGCAGGTCGCCGGCGGCGGTGGCCGGGCGGGGCACGGACCAGACCTCGCCGGCGGTCCGGGAGACGACGCTGACGTTGTCGAAGGCGCCGGTGCCGGTCTCGGCGTAGTCCTCGTCGACGCCGAGGCAGGAGGTGAGGGTGAGACCGACGTACGCCGTGCTGCCGAGGTCGACGTCGGTGGAGCCGACCTCGGTCCAGCGGATGCCGTCCGGGGAGATGGCTCCGGTGCAGCGGTCGCCCCGGCGGGTCACGCGGACCCAGTACGGCATGCGCAGCCGGTAGCCGTCGCCCGCGCCCTCGACGTACGGGGCCCGAAGCGGAGTCGCCGACTCGGGCAGGGTGCCGAGGGACGAGATCGGGAAGGCGGCGCTCGTCGTGATCGTCTGCTGCTGGGACGGCGGCACGGGTGTGCTGCCGGTGCCCTTGACGGCGGCTCCCGCCTTGGCCCGTACGGACCACACGCCGCTCCAGGTGTGCAGCGGCAGGCCCTGGATCAGCATGGCGGCGTGCGCGACGTCCGCGTCCAGGCCCGCTCGTATCGTGACGCCGATCTTGGAGTACTGGGAGCTGAGCGGATACACGATCCGCGCGGTGATCGTGCCGTCGCCGCGCAGCGGCAAGTACGCCAGGCGGTGGGTGTCGGCGGTGCCGGACGCCTCCAGCACGAACCGCTCGCCGTCGAACACGGCCGAGCCGGGGATCCGCACGTCTCCGACGTCCCGCGTCGCCCAGGGGTCGGGCAGCCCGGGGACCGCCGCCGCCCAGGCGGAACGGGCGCTGGTGCCCCGGGAGTTGGTGGCCGTGACCGTGTAGTAGGAGGGCCTGCCCGGGCGGGCGCCACGGTCGGTGTACTGCGGCGTGCCGAGGCCGGTCGCGATCGTCTCGTAGGGCCCGTCGGCTCCGGTCGCCCGCAGGACCGTGTACGACTCGGCCCACGCCGACGGCAGCCAGGCCACGGTGACGGACTTGTCGCCGCCCACCGCCGTGACACCGGCCGGAGCCGTGGGCGCGGCCGCGGCCGGGGTCTTCGTGCCCGCGAAGGTGAGGGTGCCCCAGCTCGGCAGGTCGTCGTTGCTGCCCTCGACGACCCGGGCGCCGCCCGTGCCGCGGAAGACGGCCGCCTTGGTGTAGGGGGTGTCGAGGCCCCGGACGCCGGCGTAGTGCGCGTAGGCCATCTCGTAGATCGGGGGCAGGTTTCCGCGTCCGACGGCGGAGACGGACTTCTTGACGTACTTGCCGGTGCGGTCCAGGTCGGGGACGAAGGGCACGTCGCCGCCGAGGTTGTAGCGGGCGGCGTACTCGACGTTCTTCAGCAGCCGGTTGCCGTCGAAGGCGTACAGGTCGACGCCCTGGTTCCAGGCGACCTGCGCGGCGTCCGCGAGCAGGCCGACGGCGAGCTGCTCGTGGCCCTGGTCGCGGCCGGACTCCTGGCCCTGTCCCGCGTCGGTGACGATGCGGTGCGGGACGCTGCCGTTGCCCGCGCCGGCGGCGGCGAAGCGCAGCGCGTCCTCGAAGAGGGCGGGCTCCTCGCAGAACACGCCGATGGCCAGGATGGACTGGATGGACGTCAGGTCCCAGTTGCCGTTGGCGTAGAGCATGTAGCCGGAGATCGCCGGATACCAGACGCGCAGGAAGGACTCCTTGCAGCGGGCGATGTCGTCCTCGGCCCAGCCGTCGTACCCGGTGTACTGGAGCAACTCGGCCGCGTTGACGAACTTGAAGGCCTGAAGTCCGGCGCCGAGTGGCCCGTCCGCGCCAGTGATGGCGGTGAGCGACGCCGACCAGGCGTTGAGGATGTCCCGGGACTTGTCCGCGTAGGCCCGTTCGCCGGTGATGCACCACATCAGCGCGGTCTGGTAGGCGGCGGCCGAGTCGGCGACGGCCTGGTTCTGGAAGTTGGTCGGGCCGCGGCCCCAGGAGGTGATCTGGCCGGTGTTCTGGACGGCGTAGGTCGCCTTGGAGCGCGCGTGGGCGGCGAAGGCGAGGAAGCCGTCGTAGATCGGGGATTGCTGGGCGGCGACGGCGGCCTTCATGCGGGTCAGGTCGTCGGCGCTGTGCAGCAGGCCGGGGTGGGTGAAGGCCCGGGGCGTGGTCGTGGCGGCCCGGGCGGTGCCGGACGCGAGCAGGCCGCTCGCTCCCGACACCAGCAACAGGGCGGCCGCGCCGCCGAGGAAGCCACGGCGGCTCGGTGCGGGGGTGCTCATGGGAGTGCTTCTCACAGGGACGGTGGTCATGACGCGGCGGCCGCCGCGGCCTCGGCGGTGGTGAGGAACTTGAGGTTCGTCACGTGCTCGTTGACGAACATGGGCACGCCGTCCGAGGCCAGATACCACTTCGGCTTGCCAGTGCTGTCGGCGATCACCCTGCCGTTGACGCGGAGGTTCTCGAAGGTGACGTCCTTGATCGCGTGCTCCGCGTCGAGGCCGGCGATGATCGAGAGGTCGGCGTTCTTGCCGTTGTAGCTGAGGTCCTTGATGTAGACGGACTCGATGCCGCGGCCTGCCGACGTGTTGTACTTCGGGTTGTACTCGACCCGCATGTGGATGAGCTGGCCCCAGCGGAAGTCCTCCACGCGGATGTCGTCGAACCTGACGTCCCGGACGATGTTGCTGTCACCGACCATGAAGGCGATGGCGCCCTGGTAGGTCACCTGCGGCTCGCGGTGGTCGAGGATGTCGATGTTCTCGTAGCGCAGGTTCTCCAGCACCTCCGGGGTGTCGGAATTGCCGTGCACGCCGATGTTGATCGGGTGGGCGACATCGGCCCAGAGGGAGCAGTTCCTGACGGTGATGTTGCGGGTGTCGCCGTAGAAGTCCCAGCGGTGGGTGTAGAGAGCGACGGAGTCGTCGGAGGTGCGCAGGAAGCAGCCGTCGATCGTGACGTTCTCGGAGCAGTAGAGCTGGATGCCGTCACCCCAGCCCTGGTGACTGAAGGCACGCAGATTCTTGATGGTGAGGTTCTTGGACTCGGCGACCCTGATGTTCTCGTACCGGGGGTTGAGGATCGTGACGCCGTCGATCGTGACGTTCTCGCACTTGCGGACGAAGACCGCGCCGCCGGTCGTGTCGTAGACCACGCCGCGACCGATCAGCCGGGAGTTCTCCACGCCCTCGAAGATCACGCTGGAGGTGAGGACGGCGCCCGGGGCCAGGTAGACGGTGGTGCCGCTGGGCACCTTGAGGGTTCGGTCGGGGTGGGTGTGCAGACCGGGCCCGAAGTACATGACCTTCTTGTCGCCCTCGGTGGGCACGTCCCGCTCGATCGGGTTCGCGAACAGGTGCAGGCAGTCGAAGATCTTGTCGTCGATCTGGACGACCAGGTTGCGGGGCCGGTCCAGGGTGAAGCGCGCGGTGCTGCCGAGCACCTCGGGCTGGATGCCGTACGAGTCCGGGCGGATGCGGACCTTCTCGCCGCCGCCCGGGTTGTACGTGACCTCGACCTCGACCGTGCCGGAGAAGTCGAAGGCGGCCCAGGAGGAGCTCTGGGCTCTGTTGCTGCCGGTGCTCGCGTCGATCAGTGCGAGCTTGGCGAGGTAGACGCCGAGCTTCTGCCAGGTGCCGCCGAGCGGCCGGACCTTGACCGTGAAGGAGTTGTTGACAGGCACCTTCGGAAGCGTCGGGTGGATGACCACACTGTCGCCGGTGGTGCCGGTCTCATCCGCCGCGGCGGCCTGCGCGGTGCCCGCGATGCTGCCGGCCAGGCCGGCGGCAGCGATGACACCGGCGGCCTGGAGGGTGGTCCGGCGTGACAGGGGCGTGTTCATGCGTGACTCCTTGCAAAAGGTTCGGTAGAGGGGCTACTTCAGTCCGGTCGTGGACATGCCGGCGACGAAGCCGCGCTGGGCGACTAGGAAGATCAGCAGGATCGGCACGACGTACATCACGGAGGCCGCGGCCTGGAGGTTGGCGACCGGGGTGCCGGCCGAGGTGACGTACGTCGTCATGACGGCGACGGCGAGCGTCGACTTGTCGGTGGACAGGAGGAGTTGGGGCGCGATGTAGTCGCCCCAGCTCCAGGTGAAGGCGATCACGAAGCTCGCGGACAGCACCGGCCAGGACTGCGGCAGGAAGATCCGCCAGAAGATCATGCCGTAGCCGCAGCCGTCGACGATCGCGGCCTCCTCCAGCTCACGGGGCAGCCCGGCGAAGAACTGCCGGAAGAGGAAGACCAGATAGGGAGCGGCGGCCAGTCCCCAGAACACCCATGGCCAGTACGTGTCGACCATGCCGAGCTTGGCGAAGATCAGGTACGTCGGCAGCAGGGTGATCATCTGGGGCAGCATCATCGAGCCGATGAGAATGCCGAACAGCGTCTTCTTGCCGGGGGCTTCCAGCCGGGCGAAACCGAAGCCGACCCAGGCCGAGCTGAGCGTGACGAGCACGGCGTAGATCAGGGCGATGATCAGGGAGTTGCGGGCGTAGCCGAGGAAGTCGATCAGGTTGAAGGCGTCGGCGAAGTTCTGCCATTGGAAGGTGGTGGGCAGCCAGTGCACGGGCGAGGCGGCCAGTTCCGCCGGGGTCTTCAGGCCGGAGAGGATCAGCCAGCCGAAGGGGCCGATGAACAGCCCGGTGAGGGCGACGAGGACCGTGTAGAGGACGAGGCGGTTGGCGCGCACCCGCACCCGGGGCGCGGAGTTCGGGGGCAGGCTGGTGGCGGTCACTTCTTCGCCTCCGGGTCGACGTTGTAGAACACCACGCCGGACGTGAACTTGAAGATGAGTCCGGTCACGATGAGGATCAGGACGAAGAGCACCCACAGCAGTGCGGAGGCGTAGCCGTAGCGGCCGAGCGCGAAGTACTGCGAGAAGACGTGCATCATGTAGAGGTAGTTGGACTGCGGCAGGGCGGTGACGCCGGCCGTGGTGCCGTCGGGTGACAGCAGCAGCGGCATGATGGTCTGCACGGAGGCGATCACGCCGGTCACGGTCTGGAAGAGCAGCACCGGCGACAGCAGCGGCACGGTGATGCTGCGGAAGGTCCGCCAGGCACTCGCCCCGTCGATCCGGGCGGCCTCGTGGAGTTCCCTGGGCACGTCCTGGAGGCCCGCCAGCGAGATGATCATGACGTTTCCGGCGGCCCACAGCACACTCATCAGCAGCACGTAGCGGGCGTAGGGGTCGGCGAGCCAGCCGAGCGCGTCGAAGCCGAACAGGGTGATGACGCCGTTGGCGGCACCGGAGTTCTGGTCGAAGAGCGCCTTGAAGGTGAGGCCCACACCGACCGGGGGCACCACGGCCGGCAGATAGAGCAGGGTGCGGAACAGCCCGCGCGCCTTGACCGGCCGGTTGACCAGGACGGCGAGCGCGAGTCCGGCGATGATCGACAGCGGCACCGACGTGAGCGCGAACAGGCCGGTGCGGCCCAGGGAGTTCCAGGTCTGCGGGTCGGAGAACAGCTCCGAGTAGTTGCCGAGACCGACGTAGCGCCAGTGCGGCGAGATGCCGTCGTACGTGGTGAAGCTCAGCCACAGCGCGTACGCCATCGGCACGATCGTCAGGAGCAGGAAACCGATGATCCAGGGCGCGGTGAACAGGTAGAAAGCGCGATGCCTGCGCGCGGTCATGGAGATCCGGGGCCGCCGGGCGGCCGGTGTGGCGCGGCCGGCACGCGCGGCCGGGTCGGTCCGCCCCGTGGCGGGTATCTGGTCGACCGTCATCCCACCTGCTCCTTACCGCGCTTGAGCTGCTCGTTCATGGCCGAGTTCAGGCGGCCCGCGAGGGTGTCGACGGACATCCGGCCGTTCATCGCGGCCGGGGCCTCCTGGTTGAAGAGGGCGTAGAGCGAGTCCGCCGTGGCGTAGGGGGTGTAGGCGATCACCGAGAAGTGCTTCAGCTCGGCGTTCTGCACCTTCAGCACGCGCTTCTGGTAGTCCTCCTGGGCCGGCATCAGCGGGCGCAGGGACTTCAGCGTGGGGATGCCCCAGCCGCTGGAGGCGCGGGCCTTGGCCGGTCCCTCGCCGAAGAACCACTCGAAGACCCGCCAGGCGGCGTCCTTGTTCTTGGCCTTCTTCGGCATCCACAGTCCGGTGCCGGCCTGGCAGGGGCTGACCCGCTGACCGCCCTCGAAGATCGGAGCCGGGGCGAGGCGGGCGAGTGGCGCCAGCTTCTTGTCGGCGTTGATCAGCCCGCCGAGCCAGTAGCCGGAGTTGGACATGGCCATGCGGTTCGCCTGGAACGTGGGGCCGTCCCAGGTGTTGGGGTCCGGCTGGATGATGCTGGGGCCGACCCTGGCCCGGCCGTACTCGATGTACCAGTTCAGCGCCTTGCGGGCCTCGGGGGTGGTGAAGTCGACCCGGGAGAAGTCGTCGCTGAACAGGCTCCCTCCCGCCGCCGCCGTCAGGCTCGCCAGGAGGTTGGGTGTCAGCACGCCGTTGTAGCTGCCGCCGAAGACGGTCGTCTGGCCGCTCTTGCGCCGGGTGAGCCGCTTGGCGTTCTCCAGCCACTCCTCGAAGGTGACCGGCTCCGTCTCGGGCGGGTAGTCGACGCCCGCCTTGTCGAAGAGGGCGGTGTTGTACCAGAACATGGAGTCCTGGGAGAAGTCCTTCGCCATGCCGTAGCGGGGGCCCATGCCCTGGGTGCGGCCGTCGAAGCGCCACAGGTCGTTGACCGGGTCCAGGTCGTCGACCCTGAGGATGTTGCTCCGGGCGAAGTAGGGGTCCAGGTCCTCCATCACGTCCCGCGCCGCGAAGTAGGGCGCGTCGGTGGCACCGACCCCGCGGACCAGGTCGGGTGGAGCGCCGTTGGTCATCATGCCGATGAGCTTGGTGATGTCGTAGCGCACCGTGACGATCTTGACGCCGATGTCCTTCTGGGCCTGTCTGACCAGCTCCGGGGAGATGTCGTCGGGCTTGACCATCAGCGTGACCGTCTCGCCGCCGCCGCTGACACCGCCGGAGACCTGCATCGCGCAGCCGCTCAGCGCCGCCGCGCCGGTCGCGGCACCGGCCGCGGACAGGGCGAGGAAACGGCGGCGGCTCAGGGAAGCACCAGCATGTGGGTGCATGAACGCACCACCTCCTTGCTTTTCCGGCTCGCTGTGGCAACCGGTTGTTGTGCGTGGGGCAGAGCTTCTTGCGGTCGGGATGGCGCGTCAAGAGCCTTGACGAATTTTCGAAAAGACTGTGTAACCTCGGCTTCATCAGCCAGAGTGCCGGTGAGACCTGTTTCCGGGCGCCGCACACCAGCCGTCTACGGGCGACCGGACCACCCCTGACCAGGGGGCGCGCCGGATCTCGTCTCGGCAACGGAATGGGGAACCGGTTGCTGAAGCGGTCGTCCGGGCACGTCGGGGGGCGACGGCGGCGCAGTCGGTCCCCACGGTCACGCACTGAAACAGTGGTAATCGATTTCCATGATGCGCTTTCATCGAGCCGCCCCCGAGGGGGTGGCGGCTCGGGCTGCACCCTCAAGCCACACGCACCCCTGCACCCCCGCTTCGCTCCCCTCCGCCTGTCGCCCTCATGGGACGACGTGGGAAAACCAAGGCCGTTGCCCGGCAAACCGGCGTCGCCGACCATCACCCCGGCCCTGCCGATTGACCGCCGCTTCCCGGCAGATCTACGGTAGAAGGCGCTTTCTGAAACTGTTTCCGTCCTCTGCTCCAGGAGAGTCATGCCCAGCCATCAGCTGCCGCGGGCCGTGTTCGCGATGGATCCGGTACACCTCCCGCTGCTCTTTCCTCCGCCGCTGATGGAGCGGCTGAGGCGCACGGCCGACATCGACCCCGGGTTGGTCGTGCGGGACTTCACCGATCCGGCCGCGGCCGGCGCCCTGGCCTGCGCCGAGGTGCTGATCACCGGCTGGGGCTGCCCGCATCTGGACGCCGGTGCCCTCGCGGCGGCCCCGAAGCTGGGCGCCGTCCTGCACGCGGCCGGCTCCGTGCGCTCCCTGGTCGGCGACGCCCTGTGGGAGCGCGGCGTGAAGGTGTCCAGCGCGGTGACGGGCAATGCCCTGCCCGTCGCGGAGTACACGCTCGCGATGATCCTGCTCGTGGGCAAGGACGCCTTCGACCACCGCGAGCGTTTCCGCCGCACGCACACCTACCCGGGCCCGGCGGAGACCGCGGCGACCGGCAACCTCGGCCGCCGGGTCGGTGTCATCGGCGCGTCCCGGGTGGGCCGCCGGCTGCTGGAGCTGCTGCGGCCGTTCGACCTCACGGTCCTGCTGCACGACCCGTATGTGAGCCCGGCCGAAGCCGCCGCCCTCGGTGCGGAGTCGCTGTCGCTGGAGGACCTGCTCGGACACAGCGACATCGTGAGTCTGCACGCCCCCGACATCCCCGAGACCCACCACATGCTCGACCGCGGCCGGCTCGCCCTGGTGCGGGACGGCGGCGTGCTCATCAACACGGCCCGCGGCGCGCTGGTCGACCATGACGCGCTCGCCGACGAACTGGTCTCCGGCCGGCTCAGCGCGGTCCTCGACGTCACGGACCCGGAGCCGCTGCCGGCCGGTTCCCCGCTGTACAACCTGCCCAACGTGTTCCTGACCCCGCACATCGCCGGCTCCCTGGGCAACGAACTGGAGCGGCTCGGCCGCATCGTCGTCGAGGAACTGGAACGCCTGGTGGCGGGCGCGCCGCCGGCCCACGAGGTGCTGCGGGCGGATCTGGCGCGGGTGGCGTGACGCCGTGGCGGTCGGACGGTCCGGGCTCAGGGCGGATCGAGCAGGACCGGCACCCTTCCCCGGTGGACACGCCATGACAGGTGGCGCTGCGACCGGACGACGCGGCCCCGCGACCGGACGGCAAGGAAGGAGCGCGAAGTCGGCCGACGGGCCCTCACTCGGGGGACGGCCTCGTCACTCCGAGGTCCTCGCGCATCGTGGTGCGCATCCTGGACAGGTCTTGCCAGCCCTGCTTGATCGCATCCCGCACGTCCTCGATGTCGTCGCCGTCGCGTGTGGTGCCGCGGGTGAGTCGGGCCAGGACGCCGTAGACGGAGTTCAGGTCGCTGTCGACCCGTCTCACCTCCGTCAGCACGATGTCCGGCACGATCATCTGGGCCTCGGCGTAGCGGCGACGGTAGTCCACGCGGGCCGCCTCCACCGTGGCCAGCGACTCCTGCGGGTCGTGCCCGATGCGCAGTACGTGGGAGTGGTCGTTGAGGGTCGCCAGATAGTGGCGGGCGGCGGCGTTGAACTCCGTGTACGCCGCTCTGCGGGCCTCACGGCCCGACTCCGCTCGCCGGGCGGCCGTCTCGGCGCGGCGTGTTCCTTCGAGTCGTTCCCACTCCTCGCGGCGGGAGACGTCTCCGCGGCGCTGGGTCAACCACGCCGAACCCAGCGTGCCGCCCACGCCCACCACCGCCGCCAGCAGGCCTGCCACAGTCGAGTCCATCGCGCCTCCCCCGTGCCACCAGCGCCTCCGTACCGCCACTCAGTGTGCCTGCCGGAGGCGCTCCGCCACAGAACGCGTTACGGCTCGGTGACCAGCGGCCGGGGGATGCTCCGCGGCCGGTCACGGCAGGGCAGGCGATTCCTGCACACGTCATGCCGGGCGGGCGCCTCCAGCCCCTGTCCACAGGCCCTCCAGCCCTGGAGTAACGATGGGATACGGTTTCCGCACGGCGCGGGCACGACCCCGGCAGCAGGCGCGGCGCGGCCCGCCACCGACCGGACGACAACAGGCCGGGCCACTACCGTGAAGGAGCCGCAAGGGTGAGTCAGCGCAAGGCGACGAGCGACGCCGGACGGGCGACCATTCGCGACGTCGCGGAGCGGGCCGGCGTCTCCGTGGCCAGCGTCTCGCGGGTGCTGTCGGGCAACTACCCGGTGTCGGAGGAGCTGCGCCGCAGGGTGATGAAGGTGGTCCGGGACCTGGACTACGTCACCAACGCCCACGCCCGTTCGCTCGCCGGCGGCGGCACACCGACGGTGGCGATCCTCATCAACAACATCACCGGCGCCGCGTTCGCGCATGTCGCGAAGGGCGTCGAGGGCGCCGCCACGCTGCGCGGCTGGCTCTCCCTGGTCGGCACCACCGGCGACGACCCGGAGCGGGAGCTGGCCCTGGTGAACCTGATGCGCCAGCAGGGCGTGGCTGCCGTGATCCTGCTCGGCGGCGCGTACGACTACGACGAGTACCAGCTGCGCATGGCCCGCTTCGCCCGTTCCCTGGACGCGGCAGGCTCGCACCTGGTCCTGGTGGGCCGGCCCCCGCTGGAGGGCGACGTCCCGGCGACGACCGTCGACTACGACAACGAGGGCGGCGCCTACGCGATGGCCAGCCACCTGCTGTCGGCCGGTCACCGGCGCGTCCTGGTCCTGCCGGGACATGCCGAACTCACCACCGCGCAGGGGCGGTTGAGGGGAGCGCAGCGGGCCTTCGAGGCGTACGGCGTGCCGTTCGACCCGGGTATGGTCCGGCACGGCCCGTACGACTACGAGCACGGGTACGAGGCCGTCGAGGCGGCCCTGCACGACACGCCTGACTTCACCGCCGTGCTCGCGGGGACGGACGTGGTCGCGGCGGGCGCCATGCAGGCGCTGCGCGCGGCGGGCCTGCGGGTGCCCGAGGACGTCTCGATCGTCGGCTACGACGACATCCCGCTCGCGTCCCAGCTCACTCCCCAACTGACCACCGTGCACGTGCCGTACGAGGAGATGGGCCGTGTCGCGCTGCGCGCGGTGGCGGACCGGCGCGAGGGCGGCGCGGGGCGCCGCAAGAGCGCCGACGGCGACCATCTGGTGCTGGGTACGCATGTCGTGGTCCGCAACTCGGTGCAGCCGCCGGGTCAGCACGGATAACGACCGGAGGTCGTTACGTAACCGTTTTCCAGAGCCTTTGCGGCCGGTTCGAGGTTTCGTCGGCGTGCCCGCCGAGGCCTGGGGCCGACCGGTCCGACACCGCATTGACCTGCGCGGATAAGCGCCCGCGGGCGAGCGCCTGCCGCGTGTCCGGAGATAACCGGGCGGACAATCCGCCGTAACAAATTTCCGCGCACCTCTTGCTAAGAGCCGAGCCAGCCGCCTACCGTCCCAGCAACCGCTTACTACAGCTTCTGCTTCCGCTTGGCCGAACCCCCCGCAACCGCGAGCCGACGGTTTCCGGCCGCCGTTCCTGGCCAGCACAACCGAGCCGCTGCCGTCCTCTCGTTCTGAGAACGCCTATTCCGAAGGATCACGGTCAGATGAACTTCACCAGCCCCCGGAGAAGGTTCGCCTCCGCCGCTGTCGCGGGTATCGCGCTGACAGGTCTGCTCTCCGCCTGCGGCGGATCCGGCTCGGGTGACGACGCCGCGTCGAAGTCCGGCCCGGTCACCCTCCCCTTCTGGGGCTGGGCCAACGGCCAGGAGGCGGTCGTCAAGGCGTTCAACGCCTCGCACAAGGACATCCAGCTGAAGTACACCAAGGTCACCGACCAGCTGACCATGCAGAAGCAGCTGACCAACGCGGTGAAGGCCGGCAACGCCCCCTGCCTGGTGCAGAACACCGCCGAGTACGTGACCAGCTGGGTCTCGCAGGGCGCGCTCGCCGACATCTCGCAGTACGTGGAGAGCGAGAAGGACAAGTTCAACACCGGCGCCTGGGCGAGCGCGCAGGTGCAGGGCAAGCTCTACGGCGTGCCGACCAGCTCGGCGCCCCAGTTCACGATCTACCGTACGGACATCTTCAAGAAGTACGGACTGAAGCCCCCGACGACCTGGGACGACTTCATCGCCGCGGGCAAGGAGCTGAAGAAGCACAACATCAAGATCACCAACTACGCCGGCGAGGACCCGAGCACCCTGGAGGTGCTCGCCATGCAGGCCGGTGCGCACTGGTACTCGATCGACGGCAACGCCTGGAAGGTGAACTTCCAGGACGAGGGCACCCTCAAGGCCGCGAAGGTGATCCAGGAGATCATCGACAACGACCTCAACGCCAAGCTGTCCTTCGCCGACTACGCGGCCGTGCAGCGCAGCTACGACACCGGCGCCACCGCCACCCGGCAGATCTCCACCTGGCAGATGGCCGGCATGGTGCAGAACTTCACCAAGTCCTTCGGCGACTGGGCCCTGGCCCCGTGGCCGACGTACAAGGGCGAGGCGCCCAAGACGCCGGCCGGCACCAACCTGACCGGCAGCGTCACCCTGGTGACCGAGCAGTGCAAGAACCAGGAGCAGGCGGCGCAGGCCGCGCTGTGGATGTCGACGAACCAGGACGCGGTCAAGACGATGGCCAGCCCGGAGACCGGCAACGGCGTGATGCCGGCGCTGGCCGACAGCAAGTCCTACGTCGGTGAGTCGATCTCGCAGAAGCTGCTCGGCAAGAACTACGAGCCGGCGCAGAAGGTCGTGACGGACAGCCTGGGCACCGTCACCACCGACTGGACCTTCGGACCCAACTGGACCGCGATGTTCACCGAGCTCCAGGCGGGCTGGGCCAAGGTCGTCAGCAAGGAGCAGACGGTCACCGACCTGCTCGCGCACATGCAGCAGTGGACGGTCAAGGACCTGAAGTCCCGCGGTATCAGCGTCAAGGGCTGAGGCATTCGATGATTCGCTCCCTGCGCTGGAAGGGTGCCGCGTTCACGGTGCCCTTCCAGCTCGGCTTCGTCTTCCTGTATCTCCTCCCGATCGGCTACGCCGTCTACGAGTCGCTGTTCACGGAGAAGCAGTCCGGGCTCGGCCTCGGTGGCGCCACGACGGAGTTCGTCGGGCTCGACAACTACACCCAGGGGCTGACGGACTCGGCGTTCATGAACTCGATCCTGCGGGTGGTGCTCTTCGCCTGTGTGCAGATCCCGTTCATGCTGCTGATCAGCCTGCTGCTGGCGCTGTTCCTGGACGCTGTCACCTCAAGGGTGGCGAGCCGGTTCCGGATCCTGCTGCTGGTGCCGTACATGATCCCGGGCGTGGTCGCGGCGATCGTGTGGGTCAACCTCTACAGCCCGGACGTCGGCCCGCTCACCCCGATCGGCAAGGCCCTCGGCTTCGACTGGAACTTCTTCGCGCCGTCGATGGTGTGGCCGTCCATCGGCAACCTGCTGACCTGGCACGGCATCGGCTACAACATGGTGATCATCTACTCGGCGCTGCAGGGCGTGCCCCGCGAGCTGTTCGAGGCGGCCCGGCTGGACGGCGCCTCCGAGCTGCGGATCGCGCGCAGCATCAAGATCCCGTACGTGCGCGGGGCGCTGGTGCTGACGGGTCTGCTGTCGATCATCCAGATGCTCCAGATCTTCAACGAGCCGGCGCTGTTCCGGAACATCACTCCGCAGACGGTCAGCGACAGCTTCACCCCGATCATGATCATCTACAACCAGGCGTTCAACGCGGGCAACTACAACTACGCGGCGGCGCTGTCCGTGCTGCTCGCCCTGATCCTGGGCGTGGCCTCCTTCCTCTTCTACCGGCTCACCTCGAAGGAGGCCGACTGATGGTGCTGACCGAGCACACCACGAAGCGGCCCCCCGTCCGCAGCGTCCGGCGCCTCCCCCGCCCTGACGCGGCCTCCCGCGGGCGGGGCGGTCAGCGCTTCCTCCTCGTCGGGCTGATCCTGGCCAGCGTCTACAGCCTGTTCCCGGTGTGGTGGCTGATCGTCGCCGCGACCAAGGACCGCACGGCGCTGTACCAGAGCAACGGCCTGTGGTTCTCCGGCTGGCATCTGTGGGACAACCTGCAGCAGGTGTTCACCTACCAGGACGGCATCTTCCTGCGGTGGACGGCCAACTCGTTCCTGTACGCCGGGGTCGGCTCGCTCGGCGGCACGCTGATCGCGCTCGCAACCGGTTACGGCCTTGCCCGCTTCGACTTCCCCGGCCGCAACGCGATCTTCGCGTGTGTCGTGGGCTCGTTCCTGATCCCGATCGCCCTGCTCACGCTCCCGCTGTATCTGCTGTTCTCGGCGCTCGGCATGGTGGACACCCCGTGGGCGATGCTGATCCCCTGCCTGATCAACCCGTTCAGCGTGTATCTGGCCAAGGTGTACACCGAGGCCACGGTCCCCTACGAGCTGCTGGAGGCTGCTCGGATCGACGGCGCCGGCGAGCTGCGGATCTTCTTCAGCATCGTGCTGCGGATGATGACGACGGGCGGCGCGACGGTGTTCCTGCTGGCCTTCGTCAACACCTGGAACGCCTTCTTCCTCCCGCTGACCGTGCTGCGCGGCAAGGAGAACTGGACCCTCAACCTCGGCCTCTACAACTGGACCGGCACGCGCCTGGAGTCCGGCATCGACCTGACGGGCCTGGTGCTGACCGGCGCGCTGCTGTCCATCGTGCCGATGGCGATCATGATGGTCGCGATGCGCCGCTACTGGCGGTCGGGCGTGACGCTCGGCGCCCTCAAGTGATGGTCGCCCTCGAGTGACCGGCGCCCTCAAGTGATGCCCCTCGCCTCTTCCTGACTCCCGGGGGCCGCAGGTGACCCTGACTCCCTGCGGTCCCCGGGTGCCCGACCCTCCCGGAGCCCTCGCGTGACCGTCCTGCACAACCCCGTCCTCCGCGGCTTCGCCCCCGACCCGTCCCTGATCCGGGTCGGCGACTGGTACTACGTGGCGACCAGTTCCTTCGAGTGGTTCCCGACGATCCCGGTCCACCGCTCCCGCGACCTGGCCCACTGGGAGTACGCGGGGCACGTCCGGGGCGCGGCCCCCGGCGGTTCGCTGGCCGGGGTACCTGACTCCGGAGGCATCTGGGCGCCGTCGCTGAGCTGGGACGGGGAACGGTTCTGGGTGACGTACACCGTGGTGCGCTCGGTCGGCACGCCGTACTTCGACCTGGACACGTACGTTTCGACGGCCACCGAGGTGAGCGGCGAGTGGAGCGCGCCGCGCCGGGTCGCGAGCCACGGCTTCGACCCGGCGCTGTTCCACGAGGACGGCAGGCTGTGGCTGCTGAACCTCCAGAACGACCACCGGCCGGGCGGCCGGAGGTTCGCCGGGATCGTCGTCACGGAGCTGGACCGGGACACCCTGGCGCCCGTCGGGCCGACGCGTCTGCTGCTCCAGCACGACCGGCTGATCGAGGGGCCGAAGCTGCTGCGGCGGGCCGGCTGGTACTACCTCATGCTCGCGGAGGGCGGCACGGGCTGGGAGCACGGGGTGCGGGTGGCCCGCAGCCGGGAGCTGACCGGTCCGTACGAACTCGACGAGCGGCCGCTGCTGACCACCCGGGACGACCCGGACGTGCCGTTGCAGAAGGCCGGGCACGGCGAGCTGGTCGAGACGCCGGACGGGCAGTGGCTGCTCGGCCATCTGACGGCCCGTCCGCTGCACACACCCCGGGGCCGCCGCTGCCCGCTCGGCCGGGAGACCGCGATCCAGGCGGTGACCTGGGACGCTGAGGGCTGGCCGCGGCTGCGGCAGGGCGGTTGGCACCCGGCGGTGGAGGTCGACGTACCGACGCGGCCGCACCCGCTGCCCCCTGCTGCCCCACCCGGGGGCCTGTCCTGGCCGTGGAGCTCCCTGCGTGAGCCGCCGGACCCGTCCTGGGCCGACACGGCGTCCCGGCCCGGCTGGATCCGGCTGCGCGGCCGGCACGGGCCGGAGTCCCGCTGGGCGAGCAGCCTGCTGGTCCAGCGCGTCACCGAGCCCCATGCGGAGGCCGAGGTCACCGTGGAGGCGCGGCCGGTCACCTTCACCCAGGCCGCCGGTCTTGTGCTCTGGTACAACCCAGAGGCGTATCTCAGCCTGGACCTGACCTGGGCGGAGCCCGAGGGCGAGCCGCAGCGCGGACAGCAGTGGCGGGGAACGCCCGGCGCTGGGGGCCGTACGGTACTCAGCCTCGTGGAACGCGACGAGGAGACCATCCGCCAGGTCGCCGTCGTGGAGGTGCCGGTGGCGGCGGCCGTGACGCTGGGGGTGACGATCGAGGGGGCCGAGGCACGCTTCTGGCACGTCCGGGACGGGGTGCGGACGGCGATCGGCCCGGCCCTGGACTTCAGCCGACTCTCCGACGACCACGGTTCCCGGCTGCGCTTCACCGGTGCGATGGCGGGCATCCACGCCCGGGACCTCGTCGACGCGGCGTTCACGGCGGACTTCACGGGGTTCCGGCTGACCTGTTCCGGCTGACCTTCACACCCGACTGATCGCGTTGTTCGGGGTTTCGAAAGTTTTGACCGACGAGAACCGGTGATTTCACTTGTCTTCCCGCCGTCCTGCGCCGCACCTACAGTAGGAAGCGCTTTCTGCCCGGTCGGACTCCGGATTGCGGTGAGCAGCGCTGGTCGAAACTTTCCACGGCCCTCGGGCGGGCCGGAGAGGTGGGTTCCCGATGGTCCGTACGGCGAGTGCGAGCGTGGCGGCCGGTCCGACGCTGGCGGTCGTGGCCCGCGAGCGGGGGTATCGGTGCCGACCGCGTCCAAGGTGGTCAACGGCCGGGAGGACGTGGCGCCCGAGACGCGCCGCCGCGTCACCGAGGCGCTCGACCGGCTCGGCTATGTGCGCAGACCCCGGTTCGACGCGTCGAAGGCGCCCCGGCTGGTCGACCTGGTCGTGCACTCACTGGAGAGCTCCTGGTCGGGCGCGGTGCTGCACGGGGCGGAGGAGGCGGCGCACGACGCGGGCCTGGAGGTCGTGGTGTCGGCGGCCCTGACCCGCACCCGGGCCGGCCGCCCGGAGCGCGGCTGGCTGGACAAACTGGTCGCCCGGGGCTCCTCCGGGGTCCTGTTCAACCTCGCCGAGCTGAGCGATTCCCAGTACGCCTGGCTGGAGCAGCACCGCATCCCGTTCGTGATGATCGACCCGGTCCAGGAACCGCCGGAGGGTGTCGCGTCGGTGGGCGCGGCGAACTGGCAGGGCGGTCTGACGGCCACGGAGCATCTGCTGTCCCTGGGCCACGAGCGCGTCGCCGTCATCGCCGGTCACCGGCGCACGATGTGCAGCAGCGCCCGGGTCGCCGGTTACCGCTCGGCGCTCGCGTCGGCCGGGCTCCGGCACCGTGCCGAGTACGTCCGGCACGCCGGGTTCGACGAGAGCCTGGCCCGCCGCCGCATGCTGGAACTGCTCGACCTGCCCGAGCCGCCGACGGCCGTCTTCGTCTGCTCGGACCGGATGGCGCTGGGGGTGTACGAGGCTCTGGCCGAGCGGGGGTTGAGGGTCCCGGACGACGTCAGCGTGGTCGGCTTCGACGACCTGCCCGAGGCGCGCTGGGCCTCCCCCGCGCTGACCACGGTCCGCCAGCCGCTGTCGGAGATGGCCGCGACGGCCCTGCGGTCGTTGCTGCGCCTGATGGACGGCCACCACCCGGAGAGCACGCGGACGGAGCTGTCGACGCGGCTGGTGGAACGGGCGAGCACGGCGCCGCCACGAAGGTAGCGGCGGTGCACAGCGGGCCGGACGAGCGCGGATCCAGCGAGCCGCAGGCGTTCGCCACGCGCGTGCGAGGAAGGTGTGCGGCGGACGGAATGCCGTACAGGCGCGAGGAGTTGGGGAGGAGTGCCAGGGTCGCCGTCGGTGTGCGGAGGCCGTACTCCGAGAAAGGACAGCCCGGTCATGACGCGCGACTCGCGCACGATCACCAACCCGGCCACCCTCCACGACCCCACGCCGTTCGGCTACAGCCACGCCGTCTCGGCACCCGGTGAAACCGTATTCATCGGAGGCCAGTACGCCTCCGACGCCACCGGCGCCCCGGTGCCCGGCGACTTCGCCGCGCAGGTGGAACTGGCCTTCGACCGGCTGCGGTCGGCGCTGGAAGGGGTCGGGCTCGGCTATGAACACGTCGTACGGCTCGGCACGTTCATCGTGGACCACGACCCCGGCAAGCTGGAGATCCTCGGCAAGGCGCTGCACGCGCGCTTCGGCGGGCGGCTCCCGGCGCAGACCCTGAGCGGTGTCGCGTCGCTGGCGCTGCCGGGGATGCTGTTCGAGGTCGACGCGGTGGCGGTGCGTCCCGGCGTGTGACGGTCGCCCGGTCGGCAGCCGCACACCCCTTACGCGCGCCGCGCGCCCGTCGTGATGGGGAACTGGCCGGAACCGGTCGGCGTCGAACGATGCGGTGGGGAGGGGCCGTTGCCCCGGGCGGAGCGGCGGCGGGCAGTTGGGGGACGACCATGACACGCTGGCGGCCGCTTCCGGACGCACTGCCGAGGGAGGCACGGCACCTGGTCGCGCAACTGCGGGCCCTGAAGGACCGCACGGGTCTGAGCCTGGCCGAGCTGGCGCGGCGGACGGCGTACAGCAAGTCGTCGTGGCAGCGGTATCTCAGCGGGGCCAAGCAGCCGCCGAGGGGGGCGGTGCAGGCACTGTGCCGGGTGGCGGGGGCGGACCAGGCGCGGCTGCTGGCGCTGTGGGACCTGGCGGACCAGACGTGGCCGCACGGCGCGGCGGTGCCGGTGGCGCCGGCCGGGCAGGCGGTGGACACGGCGATGCCGCCGCCCGGCGCCGAGTACCGGCGGTGGCGGGCGGCGGCGTTGGTCTCCTTCGCCGTCATCGTGGTGCTGCTGGCCGGGCTGCTGTGGGTGCTGCCGACGAGGAGCGGGTGAGGGGCAGGTCAGCCGAGGCTGCGGTAGTAGGCGTTCTTCCAGGGGCCGACGTTCTTCAGCTTCACCTGGTACTTGCCGCTCACGCGCTTGAAGTTGACGTTCCGCGCGTCGCCCTTGTACTGGACGATGTTCCCCGGGTGGCTCTGCAGCCGGGTCTGGGCGAAGTCCCAGCTCTCGCTGACGACGACACCGTCGGTCTCCGGCAGGTTGTGCCGGCTCTGCCACCACTGCGTGGCCGACTCGGTCTCCGGCCCGAACGAGCCGTCGATCTGGCTCTTCTTGAAGGGCCGCCACTCCCCCTCGTCGTCCTCCCACAGGGCACCGTCCGCCCACAGGACGGTCTCCCACAGGGCGATGGCGTTGCCCCTGGCGTAGGCCTCGACGCCGAGGTTCTCCTCGTCCTCCCAGTCGTTGCCGACGGCGCCACCGCCGTCGATTCCGAAGTAAGCGGGTGCGGCACCTGCGGCCGGCGCCAGGGCGATTCCGGTGCCCCCGGCCCCCAGCAGTACGGCCGTCACCATCGCCATGGCCCGATTGCGCATGCTCATGCGGTCTTCCTTTCCGAACCGCCGTCACCCGTGGGTTCCCCCGGGGCGGCTCGTCTCATCCGGCACGGCACAGCCTCACGGGCCGGGGGCGGCCGGAGCGAGCTTTCCCGCCGTACGCGGACCGCCCAGGGACGGTTCACGAGCGGGGCGGCGGCGTCCCGGCGGAGGGTGGGACGCACGGAACCCGCATGGGCCGGGGCGGGACGGGTCCAGGAGGTCGATGCGGCAGAACGAGGCCCAGCACTGCTTCGTGACTCCCGAGTTGGACGGATGGGGGCCGCTCACCCTTCCGTCATGCTGTGACAACCGGCCGAAATTGGCATAGACCTTTTCTGTGATCACGGGCTAGGCTCTGCCGCGCACATCACGAGAGCGCTCTCAAGCACTGCTGTTCCACCCTCACCCTGCTGGAACAACGAAGGGTCATTCCCTTGAGACGCACCACAACACTGCGCACCGCACTGTCCGCACTCCTCCTGCTCGGCACCTGGGCGACCGCGAGCGTCCTGCCTGCCTCCGCCGCGGATGCTCCCGCGCGCTCCGCCGGAGCACCGGCCTCCCCCGAGCTCCTGTCCGCGATGCAGCGCGACCTGGCGCTGACGCGGAACGAGGCCGTGGCACGCCTGGCCGCGGAGAAGACCGCGACGGCCGTCGAACGCAAGGCGCGCAGCGCGGCCGGTTCGGCCTACGGCGGCTCCTGGTTCGACGCCGGCAGTGGCCGACTCACCGTCGCCGTCACCCGTGCCGCGCGTGCCGACGCCGTACGCGCGACCGGAGCGGCCGTACGCCTCGTGCGCTACGGCGCGCGGCAGCTCGACGCGGCGAAGAAGAGCATCGACTCGCTGTCCGCGCCCGCCGGAGTCGCCAGTTGGCACGTGGATCCGAAAGCCAACAAGGTCGTCGTGAACATCGTCGCCGCTCACCGGGACGACAACGATGTCCGGGCCTTTCTCGCCCGAGCCCGCGAAGCGGGCCCCGTGACGGTGCGCCAGACCCCCACCGCACCGCGTACCTTTGCCGCCGGCACCGTGGGCGGTGACCCCTACTACACCGGCAACGTCCGCTGCTCCATCGGCTTCTCCGTGCACGGCGGCTTCGTCACCGCCGGGCACTGCGGCGCGCCGAGTGCGGCCGTGTACGGCTGGGACCGGTCCTACATCGGCAATTTCCAGGGGTCATCGTTCCCGGGTAACGACTACGCCTGGGTGAACGTGGGCAGCGGCTGGTGGACCGTACCGGTGGTGCTGGGCTGGGGCACGGTTCCCGACCAGCTCGTCCGCGGCTCCGCCGAGGCCCCGGTGGGTGCCTCCGTCTGCCGTTCCGGCTCCACCACTCACTGGCATTGCGGCACCGTGCTGGCGAAGAACGAGACGGTGAACTACAGCCAGGGCGCCGTCCACCAGATGACGAAGACGAGCGTCTGCGCCGAACCCGGCGACTCAGGAGGCTCCTTCATCAGCGGCGACCAGGCCCAAGGCGTCACCTCCGGCGGCTGGGGCAACTGCAGCGGCGGCGGCCAGACCTGGCACCAGCCCGTCAACGAGATCCTCAACCGGTACGGGCTGACACTGCACACGGCCTGATCCCTCATCAGCACGGCCGAGCGGACTCCGTCACGGGACTGTCGACGGAGTCCGCTCGAACTTCACGTCCCACACGGACATGACCGGATCCGGCCCGCTGCGCTCAAGTGGGCCTCTGCGCTTCCGCCTCCTACCGTCAAGGCCGTCAGCACTGCTCTGACGCCCCGGGTTGCGTCGTCGGCGTGACTCTCGAAGTACCTGACACCCTCGAGTACGGCCCGGACCCGTCCCCACAGGAGTCGAGCCCGTGAGGAGTAGCCGGCCGCCCAGGACCTGACGAACCAACCCCCAGGGTCGGTCCCGTCGGCATGATGATCGGCATGCAACCAGAAGTCCTCTCGGGCCTGATCGGTTTTGGCGGGGCAGTCCTCGGCGCGGTCATCGGTGGCGGCACGTCCTTGATGGCGACCAGACTGACCTTGGTTCACCAGAGGGAACAGCTGCGAGAAACTCGGCTCGCCGACCTACGGCATTCAGCCACGGAGTCCACTGCATCCGAGCTGATTGAACTCAGCCAGTACCTCCGTACAGTGACGTGGGATCCCCAATCTGGACAAGAAATCAACCACTGGATTCCAGGAGCTGCCGCTCACGTAAGGCGGGTCCGCCTGGCAATGGCTCGCATTCCTGATGAGGCCGTCCGGGAGAGACTGAGTGTCCCACTCGATCTTGCTCTGGAGTATCGGGCTGCCGAAGTGCGCGTGGCACAGGTCCTTGCGGCCTGGGTGGAGTGGTTCGATGAGATGACTCAGGATGCCCTGAATGCAACGTTCGCCCACCTCCGTAACGAAGAGCCGCCTCCGCTGTCAGACTTCGTCCTCTCAGCGCAAGAGCGATTCGCGGCGTGGACGCAACGGCGGGAGCAACAGTTTCGCGAGTGGCAAGAGCAGGATCGCCTGCGCGGCGTTCAGAGGCCCACCTCCGGCGAAGGGACCTGAGTGGCCTCGGCTAGATCAACGCCATCAACGCTCACATCGCCGCAAGCTGATCACCATGCAAGCAGAGACGTTGGCGGGGCTGATAGGTCTCGCGGGTGCCGTGGTCGGTGCGGGGGGGTCTCCACGGCAGCCTTGATCTGGCAGCAGCGGAAGACCGCTCATGAGGCCGAGCGGACGCATCTGCTGGGCCTGGCCGAGGCAGCGGGCAACGAGGTCATCCGACCGAGCCAGGAACTTCAAGACCACTTCGCCGAGGACGTAGAGGTGGACCCCTGCAATAGCAGGTATTGGGCCTGGGCTTCCCGCCTCGCGGAGCTGAACCGCTCCCTGGAACAGCAGGCCCTCAGGCCCTCGCAGCCCCTAGTTCAGTGACGTCGGAACAGTCGCTTCCGATCCGTTAGCCGTCGTCGCGCCATTCAGGCTGACACCGTTCAGGACAGGGATCTCTGCCTGGGCGAACTTCAGAATCAGCGCAGCCTGCAGCTGGGATTTCAGGGCTGGGTTCTGGACGTCGTCAAGGAGCGCAACGGCCTGCCGAGCATCACGCTCCGTCGCCATATCCGCCCTGAGATTCCTGGTCTGGTCCGTCAGATGCTCAAGCGCTTTGTCGGCACGGCGATGAAAGAGTGTCGCAACCACGGACATCACCAGACCCGCCAGGCTGGTGACGAGCGCGGCGTAGAACTCACCAGTCGTCTCTGCCTTCCAGATGGCAAGGCCAACGCCTCCCAGCAGTACAAGGCCGCCGAGAACCGAGAAGCTGACACTCGTCACTTGGTTGATGCGCGCCTGCGAGAGTCCATGTGCGTAGTACTTGCGCAGCATCTTCGTGAAGTCCTTTTCGAGCGTCCGCGTACGCGAGTCTCCGCTCGAAGGGTCCGTCTCCGGCTCCATATCGAGCTGGTCGACCTCTTTCTTGATCGAACGGTCGACGAGCCAGGACGAGATGCCGGAAACACCCATGGCGCTCACGGCGGCCAACAGGACCTGAACAATCTGCATGGCGCTGATGTTGTCAGGGCAACCGGGGCACCGTCAGCCGTTCTCGCTGACTGACCGGTCACCCGTCACCACACGCGAGTGAGGGGGTGAGCCGGCCGTGGCCCGAACCTTCTCCGCCGAGGGCGAGGAGCGGCTCCGTCTCCACGCTGACGGCGTCAGCCGCAATGAGATCGCCCCTCAGTTGGAGTGGTCCGTCGGCACGATCACGAACCACGCGAGGCGCCTCGGGCTCTCCTTCGACCGGGAGGCCGTCAGGGCCGCCACTGACGCCCGTCAGGTGTGCCTCGTCCACGGCTACCAGTGGCCCGGGGGCTGGTCCCGGACCTCGGGCCACGGCGGTAGCGGAAAGCTCCTGCCTGCACACCGCCCTGGACGCCCCCCCGCCTGGCCTACACCGAAGACCTGCCCGACGAGACCGCCCCGACCTGCGCAGGCTTCCTCACCCGCGCCACCACCTGACCGACAACGCCTGGGCCTACACCAAGAACACCTGGCGCCAGACCTGCCACGACCTGGGCATCAGCCCCCGCTGGACCCGACCCTGGCGGCCCCGGACCAACGACAAGGTCGAACGCTTCCACCGCACCCTGCTCGACCGGCATCGGCGGCCACACCCCAGCCAGCCGCGTCACCAACCTGTGCGATCAGCACCACCTAGGCGCGTTCCATCAGCCGCTTGAGGGCGGTGAGGTCGGCGGTCACCGCCTCCGCGTCGCGGTGGAAGTCCTCGTCGCTCATCCAGGGCCGGCGGCGCAGGGTGAAGACCACCTCGCAGCCGGGGCCGTCGGTGAGCACCCGCATCGGGTTGTGGACGGTCTCCCCCGAGGGCAGAGTGACGTCGTGGTCGAGCACGCCGAAGTCGTTCCTGGGCGTGAAGTCCACCACGACCCGCCCCATGGGCGACTCCCCCACCCACCGGCCGTCCACCAGCTCGAGGGAACGGGCCAGTCCGGGGGCCCAGCCGGGGACGTTGGCGGGGTCCGAGACGTAGTCGTAGACCTCCTGGGCGGGTCGGTCGATGGAGATGCCGAGGTGCCTGGAATGCCGTGTCGTGGTCGTCATGGCGGCGACGTTACGGGCCTGCCCGGGGGCCGTCTTGAACGTATCGGACACCGCGCGACCGGTGTCCGATTCCTTCAAGACCCAGCGTCGCGGGCCTGCCTACGGTGGGCCCATGACTGCACGATTCGATGCCATCGGCCTGGTCGTCTCCGACATGGCCGCCTCCGTCGCCTTCTACCGCCGGCTCGGGTTCGCCTTCCCGGAGGGCGCCGAGAACCAGCCGCACTCCGAGGCCGGGCTGCCCGGCGGACTGCGGCTGATGCTCGACACCGAGGAGACGGTCCGCTCCTTCCTGCCCGAGTGGCGGCCGCCGACCGACGGCGGCCGGACCTCGCTGGCCCTTCGGTGTGACGGGCCGGAGGAAGTGGACGCGCTGTACGCGGAGTTGGTGAGCGCCGGGTGCCGGGGTGAGCTGAAGCCCTGGGACGCCTTCTGGGGTCAGCGGTACGCCGTCGTGCTCGACCCGGACGGCAACGGGGTGGACCTGTTCGCTCCGCTAACCGGGTCGGGCGAGTAGCTCCCCCAGCGGCAGGCCGGTCAACTCTCTGACGTCCCGGGCGAGATGGGCCTGGTCGGCGTAGCCGGCCCGGGCGGCCGTGTCCGCGAAGGGCACACCGCGCCGGGCCAGCGCGAGGGCGCGGCGCAACCGCAGGATCCGGGCCAGGGTCTTGGGTCCGTAGCCGAACGCGGTCAGCGAACGGCGGTGCAACTGGCGTGCCCCGAGGCCGAGTTCGTCGGCGGTCGCGGCGACGGGCCGGCCCGCGCCGAGGGCGGCCACGACCTGCCGCAGCAGCGGATCCGGCGGATCGGCACCGGCCGCCTGCCGCAGGGCGAGGTCCTCCAGTCCGCTCGCCGGGTCGGGGGCGGCGTTCACCCGTGCCGCCAGTCGCCGTACCTCCGGGGCCGGCCACAGATCCGTGAGCTCGACGCGGCGGTCGCGCAGCTCGTGCGCCGGTACGCCGAGCAGGGCCGGGGCCGTGCCCGGGTAGAAGCGGACGCCGGCTCAGGCGCCGGTCTCGCCGTCCGTGACGTACGCGTGCGTGTCGGGCCCGGCGACCAGCAGCCGCCCCTCGTGCCACAGCAGGTCCATGCACCCGTCGGGCAGCACACGCGCTGCCCCGTCCCGCTCCGGGGCATTGCTCCACACGACCGCTCCCGCCAGTCGTGACGCCCGCTCCACGTACACGTGAGCCAGGCTACGCCGCCGGCCGCGAGGCTGCCGCGAGCGTCCCGGGCCGGGGTGCCCCACCGCCGCTGACCAGGGCGTCCGGCCAGGGCACCGTGGCTCCCGGCCGCTACGCCCCCGCCCCCGGTACTCCACCGGGCTCACCCCGTACACCCGCTTGAACGCCGTCGACAAGGCGAACGCGCTGCCGTACCCCACCCGCCGGGCCACCGCGTCGAGCGTGTCCTCGGAGTCGCGCAGACGGTCGGCGGCGAGGGCGAGGCGCCAGCCGGTGAGGTACGCCATCGGGGGCTCGCCGACCAGGGCGGTGAAGCGGCGGGCGAGTGCGGCGCGGGACACCCCGGCCTTGGCGGCGAGCGCGGCCACGGTCCACGGGTGGGCGGGGTTGTCCTGGAGCAGGCGCAGGACGCCGCCGACGACCGGGTCGGCGAGGGCCCGGTACCAGGCGGGGGCCTCCGCCTCGGGGCGGCGAACCACGCGCGCAGCGCGGCGATGACCAGCAGGTCCAGCAGCCGGTCCAGGACCACCTCCTGGCCGGGCTCGTCCCGCACGATCTCCTCGGCGACGTACGGCGTGAGCGGGCAGTCCCACACGTCGGACGTGAGGGCGAGCAGCGGCGGCAGCGCGTCCAGCAGCCGGCCGTTGATCCGCCCTGCATCGGGTACGTGCCGATCAGCATCACCGTGGACCCGTCGAGCCGGTCGCCCCAGGTGCGTACGCCCAGGTCCATGGAGCCGTGGAGGGGGCGTCCGTCCGGGTAGCGGCACTCCTGGCCGGGCAGGATCAGCGCCTGCGGTGCCGTGCCGGGGGCGTCCCCGCAGGTGTAGGGGTCCGGGCCGCGGGCGACGGCGAGGTCCCCGGCCCGCAGCAGGGTCCGCTCGCCCCGGTCGGGCAGGACCCAGGCCTCGCCGCGCACGACGAGCATCACGGTGAGCGGCGCCCGGTCCTCCACGCGTACCGCCCACGGCGGGTCGAAGCACGCCCTGATCATGAACGCGCCCCTGGCGCGCGGGCCCTCCAGCAACCCTGAGAGTGCGTCCATGGGGTCAGCGTAGACGCGGCCGTATGGGAATGAGCCGTTCAGCGATGGTTCCGTGCGGTGTACGGCAGTTGACTCGACGGCATGACGAACACGACACGGAACTCGAAGGACATGACGGTTGTGGTGACGGGCGCCTCGGGCCGTACGGGCAGCCGGGTGGCACGGGCGGCGAAGGCGGCCGGGCTCACGGTACGGGCGGCGTCGCGGGCGACCGGTTTCGACTGGTGGGACCGCTCGACGTGGGCGGACGCCCTGCGCGGCGCCGATGCGGCCTACCTCGTATACCCCTCGGACGTCGGCGCGCCGGGCGCCGCCGAGGCGGTCGGGGACCTCGCGCGGGAAGCGGTCGGGCTCGGGGTGCGGCGGCTGGTGCTGCTGTCCGGGCGCGGCGAGGACCAGGCCCTGCCCACCGAGGAGGCGCTGCACGCTCGGGGGCGGACTGGACGGTCCTGCGGGCCGCGTGGTTCGCGCAGAACTTCAGCGAAGGGCCGCTGGTGGCGGAGCTGCGGGAGCGGGGGGAGCTGGTGTTCCCGGCCGACGAGGTGCGGGAGCCGTTCCTCGACGTGCGGGACATCGCGGACGTGACGGTGACCGCGCTGACGTCCGGCGACCGGTACGTGGCCCGGACGGTCACCCTCTCCGGGCCGCGCCTGCTCACCTTCGGCGAGGCGGTCGCGGAAATCGCCCAGTCGACGGGCCGCCCACTCACCTACCGGGCGGTGTCGACACACGAGTACGGCGAGATCCTGCTCGGCTTCGGCATCCCGCCGCAGGAGGTCACGGCCCTGACCGGAATCTTCGACACCCTCCTCGACGGCCGCAACGCACACGTCTCGGACGGCGTACGGGAGGTCCTGGGCCGCGCGCCCAGGGACTTCGCGGACTTCGTACGGGAGGAGACGGCGGCGGGAACGTGGCAGACGTGACGACGGGCCGCCGCCGGGCCGGGCCCTGGAGACGAGTGACGGTGCGTCGCCTGCCGACGAGCACACGGTGCCTCGAAGGCACGCCGACGGCGACCCGCCGGGCCAGGGGTGAGTGACGGCACGTCGCCCGCCGACACCCAGCGCCGGCCGCCGGCAGACCGGACCCCGGAAGGCGTGACGACGGCCAACCGCCCGCAGGGCAGGCAGCGCGCATCACGAGCAGGCCGCGCCCGGACCCGCCCGGCGGCGATGCGGCGCAGCCGCAGTCCCGGCGGGCCCGCCCGGGCAGCGATACGGCGGCGGCCGCAGTCCCGGCGGGCCCGCCGGACCGCGTGCCCGTTGCGGCCCCGGTGGCCCCGGTGGCCCCGGCGGCTCGATACGCAGGCCCGTTACTTGTCGGCGGGCGGTGGTGGCTCCCCGTTCGCGTGGCCGGGGCCCTTCGTGTGGGTGTGGGTGCTCTTCACGTGTGTCCGCAGGCGGGCCGTGACGTCCTCCGGAGGGAGGAAGCGGGACCAGCGTTCGGGGAACTCGGAGGGCATGTCGGGGTCGGACTCGCCCGCGGCGGCGGCGCGGGCGACGTACTCGGCGACCTGCGCCTGCCGCAGGCGTTCGTTGGCCTCGCGGGCCGCGGCCGTCGCGGCGGCCGGCCAGACCCGGTCGATGGCGGCGTTGACCGCGGCGCCGACGAGCACGGCGAACGCGGACACACCGATCCACAGCAGCACGGCGACGGGCGCGGCCAGGGAGCCGTAGATCGTCGGGCCCTCGACCGTGCTGGTCAGGTAGATCCGCAGCAGGAAGCTGCCGAGGACCCACATGCCGAGGGCGACGAGCGCGCCGGGCACGTCCTCGATCCACGGGGAGCGGACGGGGACGGACACGTGGTAGAGCGTGGTCAGGAAGGCGATCGACAGGAGGATGACGACCGGCCAGTAGAGGACCTGTACGACCGTGGTCGACCACGGCACGATCCGTACGACCGCGTCCGGCCCGGCCACCATCAGCGGCAGCGCGATCGAGCCGATCAGCAGGGCGACGATGAACAGCGCGAAGGCCATCAGGCGGGTCTTCACGATGCCCCGGACACCGTCGAGGCCGTACATGACGGTGATGGTGTCTATGAAGACGTTCACGGCGCGGGAGCCGGACCACAGGGCGAACAGGAAGCCGATGGAGATGACGTCGGGCCGGCCGCCCTTCATCACGTCGTGCAGGATCGGCTCGGCGATCTGCCGCACGCCCCGGTCGGACAGCACCGTGCGGGCGGCCTCCAGAAGGTTGGCCTGGAGGCTCTCGATGGTGTCGGCACCGGTCCAGGCGTCGACGTAGCCGAGCAGTCCGATCATGCTCAGCAGCAGCGGCGGCACCGACAGCAGCGTGAAGAACGCGGCCTCCGCCGCCAGGCCCAGGATGCGGTACTCGATGCAGGAGTTGACGGTGTCCTTGAGCAACAGCCAGGCGGTCCTGCGCTTGGAGACGTTCCGGTAGAGAGCACGAGCCCGGTGGAGGCGCCCGGAGGGTGTGTCGGGGGTTTCACTTGCTGGCTGCACCCCCTAACGGTATCCGCCGCGCCTGACCGTACTCACCCACAGGCTGGTCTGCGGCACCCGGCCCCCGCCGCTGGGTGACCAAGGTGCCGCCCCGGGGTACTTTCGCAGCATGGCTGGCAGCACCCACTCCGTGAACAACCAGGTCCCGCCGCTGGTCGGGTACGACGTCTTCTCGGCCGACCGGGCTCTCACGGCGGCGGTCGAACGGCATCTCGATCCCGGCCTGCGCGACGAGGTGCTCGGCGAGCTCTCGGCGCTCGGGCGGTCCGCCGGCTCGGCCCAGGTGCAGGAGTGGGGGGCGCAGGCCAACGAGAACCCGCCCCGGCTGCGCACCCACGACCGGTACGGCCGGCGGATCGACGAGGTCGAGTTCCACCCGTCCTGGCACCGGCTGCTCGGCAAGGGCGTCTCGGCCGGCCTGACCGCGGCCTGGGACCGGCCGGCCGGGCATCTGCGGCGGGCCGCCGCCTTCCTGGTGTGGACGCAGGTCGAGGCCGGCAACGGCTGCCCGCTGTCGATGACGCACGCGGCGGTGCCCGCCCTGCGCACCGACCCGGACCTGGCCGCCGAGTGGGAGCCGCGGCTGACGTCCATGGTCTACGACCGTGAGCTCAGGCCCGCGCGCCTCAAGGCCGGGGCGCTGTTCGGGATGGGCATGACGGAGAAGCAGGGCGGCAGCGACGTACGGGCCAACACGACGTCCGCGCGGCCGCTCGCGGAGGACGGGACGTACGAACTGACCGGGCACAAGTGGTTCTGCTCGGCGCCGATGTCCGACGGTTTCCTGGTGCTGGCGCAGGCGCCGGGCGGGCTCACCTGCTTCCTGGTGCCGCGGGTGCTGGCGGACGGCACGCGCAACGTGTTCCTGCTCCAGCGGCTCAAGGACAAGCTCGGCAACCGGTCGAACGCCTCGGCAGAGGTCGAGTTCGACGGGACCTGGGCGCGCCGGGTCGGCGAGGAGGGCCGCGGGGTGCGCACCATCATCGAGATGGTGGCGGCGACCCGGCTCGACTGTGTGCTGGGCTCGGCGGGGCTGATGCGGCAGGCCGTGGCGCAGGCGGTGCACCACTGCACGTACCGGGAGGCGTTCGGCGGGAAGCTCGCCGACAAGCCGCTGATGCGCAACGTCCTCGCCGACCTCGCCCTGGAGTCGGAGGCGGCGACGACGCTGGCGCTGCGGCTCGCGGCGGCCTACGACGACGGCGGCGAGCAGGAGCGGGCGCTGCTGCGGATCGCGGTGCCGGCGGCAAAGTACTGGGTGACCAAGCGGTGCCCGCCGGTGGCGGTGGAGGCGGCCGAGTGCCTGGGCGGCAACGGCTACGTCGAGGAGTCCGGGCTGCCCCGGCTGGTGCGCGAGTCGCCGCTCAACTCGATCTGGGAGGGTGCGGGCAACGTCCAGGCCCTCGACGTGCTGCGGGCGTTGCAGCGGGAGCCGGGGGCGCTCGACGCGTATCTGCGGGAGGTCGGGCAGGCGCGCGGCGCCGACCACCGGCTCGACGGGACGATCAAGAACCTGCTGACCGAACTCGCCGATCTGGAGGGGGTGGAGGGCAGGGCGCGGCGGCTGGCGGAGCGGCTGGCGCTGGTGCTCCAGGGGTCGCTGCTGGTCCGTTTCGCGCCACCGCAGGTCGCCGACGCGTTCTGCGCGGCGCGGCTGGGCGGCGACGGGGGCGCGGCGTTCGGGACGCTGCCGCACACGCTCGATCTGGCGTCGGTGGTGGAGCGGGCCCGGCCGGTGGCCTGATCCGGGCAGCCGAAGCGGAGGTGGTGCTGCGCCGACACGGCACCACCCCCGCCGCACTGGCCCGTTCGAGCCACTGAACGCCGCTCGGGACGGCGCCGCTCAAGTTTCGGACACGGCCGGGCTGTCCACCAGGGTTGCAAGGGGTTGCAACTTGCTGCTGACTGTGCGCGGACTGTGCGCGCCCCTGGGCGGGCAGACGGCACTATGAGACGGACAGTCAGAAGCGACTCCGGGGGGCCCACGCCTATGGACGTCACGCAGCTCGCCGCCGGGGACACCACGCGTGCGGCCCGGGTGCTCAGCGAGGTCCGTTCCGCCCGGCTGTCCGGGCAGCCCGCGCCCGTGCCGCCGCGCCGGGTGATCGAGCAGTCCTGGGAGCGGATGCTGCGCAGCGGTGTCGATCCGGACCACGACTTCCGGGCGGATCTGCTGTCCCGCGAGGAGGTGCAGCGGCGGCGCGAGACGTCGGTGCTGCGCCATGTGCTGCCGGTGCTGCGGGAGGGGCTGCTGGGGTTCGCGGACGTCGCGCACCACATCATGGTGGTCGCCGACGAGGAGGGCCGGGTGCTGTGGCGCGAGGGCAGCGCGCCGGTGCTGCGCAAGGCCGACGGGCTCGGCTTCGAACTCGGCGCGGACTGGCGTGAGGACGTCGTCGGCACGAACGGTCTGGGCACCCCGGCGGTGGTGCGCCGACCCGTACAGGTCTTCGCCTCCGAGCACTTCGTGCGCTCCCAGGCCGTCTGGACCTGTGCCGGCGCTCCGCTGACGGATCCACGGGACGGCCGGCTGCTCGGCGTGGTGGACGTGAGCGGTCCGCTGGAGACGATGCATCCGGCCACGCTCGCCTGGGTCGACTCGGTGGCGAAACTCGCCGAGGCCCGGCTGCGGGAGCGGCACCTGGAGTCGCTGGAGCGGCTGCGCGCGGTCGCGGCGCCGGTGCTGGCCCGGCTCGACGGGCGTGCCCTGGTCGTCGACCGGGACGGCTGGACCGCCGCGGTCAGCGGGATGCCGTACACGCGGCGCGTGGCCGTGCCCAAGTCCCTGTCGCCGGGCCCGAGGTGGGTGCCGGCGCTCGGGCTGTGCTCGGTGGAGCCGCTGGCCGGGGGCTGGCTGCTGCGGTCGGCCGCCGACGAGCCGGCGGTGCGCGGGGCGGCCAGGATCGTGCTGGACCTGAGACAGGCCCGCGGCTGGACGGTGGCGGTCCGCGGCGGCGCG